>NZ_JBHIRO010000006.1:0-112653 GCF_042197165.1 Bartonella sp. AA23NXGY
ATTGCTAAGCACAAAAGTATCACGGCAGCAGCAATGGGGATAATCGTTTTTAAGTCTGTTTGGAGTGCAGTTAAAGCGTTATTTGCAGGAGTTAAAACTACTGCTTGGGCTAACACAGGATTGGCCATAAAAAATACAGTTAAAGCTGCAGAGGTTTTAGTAGCTTTATTCCAAATTATTGTTTGAAGAGTTTTTAATTGTTTCATATTGCTTATTCCAATTTAGATTACAGTTGGTATAAATAATCTCTTTTTTTGATATAGTTTGTTATTTCACTAAATAAAAATACAGAAATCTAAGTTTCTTTTTATAACAGAAACATTTCGTGTTTAATAGGATTTATCAGGTGCTTTTAAATAACAAATTAGCAAGCTCAGCTGCTGAACCAGCGATAACGACACCAATTGCCCACCGTACGAATGTATCTTTTCCGATATAGCGCCCTGCATAACCAATTGCTAAGCACAAAAGTATAACGGCAGCAGCAATGGGGATAATATCTTTCAAGTCTTTTTGGAGCGCTTTTAAAGCGTTGTCTGCAGGAGTTAAAACTACTGCTTGGGCTAACACAGGATTGGCCATAAAAAATACAGTTAAAGCTGCAGAGGTTGCTGTAATTTTGTTATTATCGTTCAATTGAAAATTGATTAATTTTTTCATATCGTTCAACCTTATAAAATTGTATTTGGCGCAAGTAGTTTTTCCATGAAATAGGGATAATTTCATTGAATTGATGTGGGATAAAAGTATTAAAGTCTAAAATTCTTTTTTCATGAAAGAAATACTTCGTGTTTAATGGATTTATCAGGTAGGCTTAAATAATAAATTTGCTAGTTCAGCTGCTGAACCCGCGATAACGACACCGATTGCCCACCGTACAAATGTGTCTTTTCCGATGTAGCGTCCTGCATAACCAATTGCTAAGCATAAAAGTATAACTGCAGCAGCGATAGGGATAATCGTTTTTAAATCTGTTTGGAGTCCCTCTAAAGCCTTTTTTGCAGGATCTAAACCCGCTGCTTGGGCATATGTGGAATTGGTCATAAAAAATACAGTTAAAGCTGCAGACAATGCAGCAATTTTATTACGAGCTGTTGTGTGAAGAATATTTAATTGTTTCATGTTCTTTATCCTGATTAAGATTAAAACTCCCACAAATGACCCCTCGTTCATGAAGAAACTTAAAGAGATATTTTGGATCAGCCCAAGTTCTTAGTTTTCCTCTTTGTGTAAGTAACGTATATTTATTTGGCTTTCCGGTGATTGGATCATCGGAAATAAACGTGAAATACCATTCCCTTTCTGAAAGCATCACGACTGTAATCTCACGTGCTGCTTTTTGACTAAATGCTATATCAACGCTGTTTTGTTCTATCATTTTCATTATCTTTGCCCTCAATTAGAAGAGATTTTGTTCAATCTTACTAATTAGAGCTTTAACATTTTCTTATCTACCTTTCATTATAATATCCTATCAAATTTCTGGGGTTTCGTGAAAATATCAGTCGTTACTCTAGTGATCTTCTCGATGAAGAAAATCTTCAGCTGAAAAAGCATCTCTGGCGCTACTTTCTTTATGTGTAAATGCATCTTCTTCTCCTTTTGAAGAGAGAGAAAGAGAATCTACTTTAGTTGTCTGTTCTGGTTCTTCTTTTTTAAGCTTTACAGGCTCCTGCAAGTCTTCATTTCCTCGTACAGAAGCTTTTACTCCAACATATGAAGTAATTTTTTGCATACGGGTGTGGCTTGAGTTTTCTGTATTGTAAAAATTCAGCACAGACTGCAAAGTCGCTTTTTCAAAGACGCACTTTGATGTTGTTTGTTCATAGCAGTAAGTTAAAGCGCTTTGTGCAGCTGTAAGATTTCTGCAAAAATCAAATGCATCAAAAAGAGAAAACAATTTCACATTTCCAACATCAATTTGCCCTAAAATTATGTTAAAATTATGTTTATTCTGTTTAAACTGTTCAGCTGTTGCGATTGTTTCCTTAAGCTGAGATGATTGATAGAACAAGTTATCTTTATCATCTGTTACATAGACATTGTCCCGCGCTTCTTGTTTGGCGATAACTGAAAATGCTATGGGGGGCGTATTGGATATGTATGCAGCAGCAAAAAATGTGAAATCTGGAACAATCATTAGCAATACACCTTATTACGAAGAATTTTATTAATAAAAATGCTAATTCTTTGTGGTGCTTTTTCTCGTTGTCTTTTGATTTTATAAATTTGCAGAATGAGATTGTTTAGCTTAGAATATTCCTTGTGATTATTGCTTTGTTTTCTTCTAAGAAGATTTCTAATATATGCGAATATCCAACCAACGAGATAAAAGTGTTGAATAAAACAGAGCACATTACGCCAACCAATATTATTGGAATCACGAAAAAAGGCGCTGCTTTTAAAAAATAATAATCTTTGATACTGTATTGAAGCTGCTTGTTTTATATAATTCTCTAGTTGCAAAAATCTTTTCAAAAAAAATTTATACGAAGTAAAAAGCCGTTGTGTGTAAGGGGAGGTTTTACTGTTATAATGAACTACACTATCATTATACAGAGAGGGCTTGTTCTTTGTTGCGTATTGCCATAATTTATAGAGTGACGATTTATATTTACTTTTGACTACTGATTCATGAGAGTCAGAGAGGTGTGATGGTGTTTGAGCACTGCATTTAGTAGTTCCAGTAATTGAACTGAAAAAAGATGCAGTGGTGGTAGTTGATATACCAATAAACAGTTCTTTGTGGCTCAAAGCACATCTCCGTCAAAGTGATATATGTATCGTAATTTTAATTTCGATAATAAATGGACAGAAATTGTCTATAATTGTGTTTAAAATATGGCAAAAAGAAATTCTTTTTTGCAAGGGGAGTAATTAAGGTGAATGATCTCAAGAATATGAATTTTGATGAGCTACAAGAGATGCGTACACAAATCGATGTGGAATTAAAAAAACGGCAAGCAAAGGAAAAGCAAAATGCGCGACGAAAAATTCTTGAAATTGCTAATGCCCATGGAATTGATATCGCTGATCTTGTGAGCAAAGAGCGCCATTATAGAAATCCCAATAACCAATGGGAATTATGGAATGGGCGTGGACGTAGACCTAAGTGGATTAAAGAGTGGTTGGAGAATGGGTATACACTTGATGAACTCGAAGTAACGTAACACGTGTGCGATATTTACAAGATAAGGGAATACTAAGGAATGTAAATGCAAGAAGTATGCTCTTTTGGGTAATTTGATTGTATAAACATACTGAACAAATATATTAAAGTATTGAGTTACCAAATACAACAATAGGGAGCGTGAACAATTTATTTAAATGCAAAAGGTCTTGTTGTCATAATCTGGCAAGCATAATGATGATGCCAGGTTGAAATATTGTAATTGCTTTTGGCATTTGAGAGAGGGGGGTATTTTACTTCTTTTTATCGTTTCATTAACGTTGCTCTTTTTAGTCTATGTAAATAAAGAGTTTTATTGATTATTTACAAAAATGGTCGAAATGAGAATAATTTATTGCATAGGGATTTTAACTCAATATGTAAAATGATAATTTTATCAATTAATATGTTAATAAATTAGCATACTTATATTTTTGAAATACTGTTCTGTAGAACAAGCCTGATGTTATAGATTTTGTTTGGTCTTTTTTCTGTAAGATTATATATGAGGCATTTACTTTATTTATCGTTCGTTTAGTTGAGATGAGTGAGTGTGTAGAAAAATGGAAAATTTCTATGGCTGTTATGGGTTTTATAGAATTTATGACATATTTCTGAGCGTTTGTGATTAAAATTCATTTCTGAGCGTTTATGAATAATGAATAAAGAGCTTATTTGAAAATAAAAGGATTGGATTATTTCTATTGCAGTTTATCTTCTTTTATGGTGTGAAATAAGGGAATGATATGCGGTTTTACAATTGTGTGTGATGGTATAGAGTGCGGAACACTTTGTTATATATCGGAATATTTTTTCTAAAATTGTGTGGTATTCCACAATAAGTTAAAGAGTTTGTCTGAGAAGCAGAATGCCCCAAACGGAATACATTTATGTTTCCAATTTACGCGCTTTTTTAAAAGAAAAATTTTTCAATGCAACTAAGCTTATTTTATAGCGCTTCTCGTGAATAGTATAACGTAAAAGTCTCTATGAGCATATAAAATCCATTGTACACCACCATTTTTACTTCAATAAAAAGTATAAGCCGGTGCCATTATATACTTTACTCGCCTCCAATATTGCTAAAGTCCTTAGTTCTTGAGAGAGGGAGGCTTTTGTCGCTTTGTTTAATTGTTTTATTTATACGATACTTTCGCTTGTGATGTGCAAGCGAATGATTTTGATTGCTTCAACATGAGAGAGATTTGAAATAAGGGTATTTTATGATCTTTAGATTTCTCACTCAATATGAGAACAATGAACTTATTATTATAAATAAAAGTGTTGTGTGCTAAAAAGTCTTGTTTATTTTATTATGCCGTGAAATGGCTTCTTTTAAGGTGTGGTGATATAAAGCAACAACCTCTTTGAGATATTAAACGTTTTTTTCAGTGCGTAGTGAATACTCTCATAATGTAGCTTGCTTGTCGAGTTTTATGTTAAGTGAAATATGGGAGGAGGAAGTCAAGAAAAAATTACTCGACAGGAATCCGGTTTGTAAACAGATTGGATGAGATAGGAATTTTTTGTTCTTTGAAGGAGGAAGGGAAAGGTTGTAAAATAGTATGAATTTTTTCTTAAAGTGGGAAGCCGCGTAGAAGACGTGGGGCATTTGGAGAGAGTCCGGCAGCTTCTTGAATGAAGTATTTTTTTATTTTTGGTGCTTGATTAATGATTCCAAGGCCGGTATCGCGGAGCATCCGTAAAAGAAGGCTATCATTAGAAAAGAGTTTATTAAGCCAATCATTGCTTAAAGCCATACGGACAATTTCAAAACGTCTCCAGCTTTGATAGCGCTCTAAAGCCGTGAGGGAGCCAATGTCAAGACCTAGTCGTGCTGTTTCAATAATCACTTCAGCCAGCGCAGCGCTATCGCGTAATCCTAAATTGAGTCCTTGTCCTGCAATGGGGTGGATGGTATGGGCGGCATCGCCAACGAGAGCAAAACGTGGTTTAACGCATTGACGTGTTAAAGAAAGACTCAAAGGAAAAGCTTGACGTTCGCCATCCCAAGAGAGTTTGCCTAATCGATGGCCAATGCGTCTTTCGAGTTCTGTTTCAAAAATAAGTGCATCAGCTTTGAGATAATATTGCGCAGTTTTATGATCTTCATTCCACACAATGGCGGATCGGTTGCCTTTAAGAGGGAGAAGAGCAAAAGGACCGGCAGGTAAAAAATGTTGAATTGCTTGACCATTATGGGGTTTTTCATGTTCAACTGTGCAGATGATTGCTGTTTGTTTATAGGGATGAGAAAAGTTTTTAAGATCTGCTTTTTGGCGTAATTTCGAATGGGCTCCGTCAGCTGCAATAAGCAATTTTGTTTGCCAAACCTCTTCATTATTTAAAGTGACGGTTGTATGTTGGTCTTCTTGATGAAAATCAATGACACGGGTGTTTGTAATAACAGGGATATTGAGATCTTTGACACGTTTTTTTAAAGTGTTGATGAGTTCTCTATGCTCTACCATAGCAGCAAAGGGCTCGCCGGGATTAATGTCGCCTTCAAAGGTTAAAAGAGTGGGTTTGACAGGATCATTTGTGCTTGTATCTGTGATGATCATTGAATGAATGGGTTGCGCATAGGGTTTTATAGATTCCCAACATTGTAATTGTTTTAACATACGAATAGAAGCAGCAGCAAGGGCAATGGTTCGTATGTTAGAAGCAGGGGTATCTCCTTGTGGAGCAGCATCAACGATTTTTATTTTCAGATTAGGGGCTGTTTGCTTGAGTGCTATCGCTAGGGCTAAACCGACAGCCGCTCCTCCTGCAATGAGCAGATCACATTGTTTAGTTTTATGAGATTTAATTTTTTTATTGGGTTGTACGTCTTTATTGCGATTAGAACACACAATACTTCTTCCATTGTTTATAGTTTGCTTTCTTTTAAAAAGAATATCTTTTTACATTGCCTAAAATATCTTAACTTTTACTTTTCTCTCTGCTTTACAAAAACGAGGTTTCTTTTTAGCGCCAATCTGATGACAGATTGGTTTTTCAGAGTTTTTCTGCTTAATCATTTATGTGATTCATCTTACAGATTTATCGGATAAGCTTTTTTTAATATCTTCTTCAATTCTTTTTACACTTGGTTGATAAAAAAGAAAACTAAAAATAAACAAAGATGGTCGTGTATTTTTTAAGTTGTGTGAGTTACTTCAGTATGCTTGTCCTGAAGGGGGACATTTCGTTAGTATGATAGATAAAAATAGATAAAAAATTGTGGTCATTCGTGATGGTTAAAACAGTATTCATATTTCGCCGTTATCATGATGTAGCGTAAAAAATATTATTTGTTTAAGAAGGTGCCTATAGCACCCATGTAACACTTTACACATAAGGTGTTTTTTGGTTGATCGTGTGATAAATATTCAGGGAGAGCTTTTTGTGCGCCTTATGAAGGATTATCTCTTAGGGTGGTGGTATATGAATGATATGAAGTGGTTAGAAGGTAGAACGCGCTAGATAAGAAGTCGGATTGTTTACAGGCTATTTGTTTACAAATTGGTACAGAGTTTAAGCTTCATCCTTTTTTAAGAGAGAGAGGGAGTTATAACTCTTTAAAATATAAAATTTTTGTATTTGGAATTGATAGATGCACCGAAGTTCTTCTCCTTATGATTCATTAGAAGTGCGAAATTCTCAAGGTTCGCGTCTTATTGAGATGTTTTTACGTCAGATAGGGGTATTTATTGGGCTTGGGCTTTTGGGCTTTATTATTTTTTGTGTGTTTGCTTTGGCGACGTGGAATGTTGCGGATCCATCTTTAACCCATGCAAGTACAAATGAGGTTACAAACCTTATGGGGTGGATGGGGGCAATTTTTTCAGATTTTATTATGCAGTTTTTTGGCTTGGCAAGTCTTTCTGTTTTGTTGCCACCGTTATTTTGGTCTTTTCTCTTGTTGGCGCAAAAGAATATCTACAATTTGACTTTGCGCTTTTTTTTATGGGTGCTATCAACGATTTGTTTTTTAATTGCTTTTGCCCTTATGTCACCTGTTGCTTCTTTTACTTATTGGCCATTGCCAATGGGATTGGGAGGGGTTTTAGGAGATAAAGTTTTAAGTGTTGCTTCTTCAGTCTTTCCTCTTTTTCTTTCTCCTCCTTACACGGTGTTTTTCAGTGTTGTTTTTATTCTTTTAGGTTTTTTCACCGCTGCTTTTGCTGGTAATGTGATATGGCGGCGTCGAACAAAGAAAAGAAAAGAAAAAAGCATTCCAAAAGACGAAATCGTTAATCCAGTCTTTGAGTTGGAAGAAGATACGGAATATGCCGCAGAGGAGGATCGTGAAAATCATGGTTTTTTTGCGACAACTTGTGGCGCTCTTTTGCATCTTTTTTATTTTTTACAAGCGCGTTTTTTTCGTTTATTTTGTTTCAAAAGGCGTTTTCAGAGTAAAGGGCAAGGAAAGCCATTTGATCGGATTGAGCCAACTTTTTTGGGTGAAAAAGTAAAGTGTGAGAAAAATCAAAATAAAGCCTATGTTTCTCCTGTTAAAAATCGAAAGTCTTTAACAGCTTCTTCAAATGGTGGTTTTGTTCTTCCTCTTGTAGATTATCTTTCGGTTCCACCACCGTCTGTTAGGGATGCAAAACTTTCTCCTGCTGTTTTAAGAGCAAATTCTCAGGAACTTGAAGGGGTTTTGTTAGATTTTGGGGTCAAAGGAAAAATTATAGATGCTTGTCCTGGACCGGTAGTAACTTTGTATGAATTTGAACCGGCTGCAGGCATTAAGTCTTCCCGTATCATTGGTTTGGCAGATGATATTGCACGCTCGATGCGTGCGATTTCGGCGCGTGTTGCGGTGGTTCCAGGACGTAATGTTATTGGAATAGAATTGCCTAATGCAAAGCGTGAGATGGTTTATTTACGAGAAATGTTGCAGGCGCAAGAATTTATTGACAGCAAAGCAAAGCTAGGACTTGCTTTGGGTAAGACAATCGGAGGAGAAGCTGTTGTTGCAGATTTAGCAAAAATGCCCCATCTTTTGGTTGCTGGTACAACAGGATCAGGAAAGTCTGTTGCTATCAATACAATGATTTTATCATTGCTTTATCGTATGACACCTGAACAATGTCGTCTCATTATGGTGGACCCGAAAATGCTTGAGCTTTCGGTTTATGATGGCATTCCCCATTTATTAACACCCGTGGTGACAGATCCTAAAAAAGCCGTGATTGCTTTAAAGTGGGCTGTTCGTGAAATGGAAGAGCGCTATAGTAAAATGTCAAAACTAGGCGTTCGTAATATTGATGGGTTTAATGCACGTCTTAGGGAAGCTGCAAGTCAGGGAGAGACAATGGTGCGGACAATTCAAGTTGGATTTGATCGCGAGACCGGTGAGCCTCTTTATGAAACGGAAACACTTGATTTTAGTCCTATGCCCTATATTGTTGTCATTATTGATGAAATGGCTGATTTGATGATGGTTGCTGGGAAAGATATTGAAGGAGCGGTTCAACGTTTAGCACAAATGGCACGTGCTGCCGGTATCCATGTAATTATGGCGACACAGCGTCCTTCCGTCGATGTTATTACTGGGACGATCAAAGCCAATTTTCCTACACGCATTTCTTTTTCTGTGAGTTCCAAAATTGATAGCCGAACAATTTTAGGCGAACAGGGGGCCGAGCAATTATTGGGACAAGGAGATATGCTCTTTATGATGGGAGGAGGACGTATTCAGCGTGTGCATGGGCCTTTTGTTGCGGATGATGAAGTGGAGCAGGTTGTTGCGCATCTCAAAGAGCAAGCACGACCTGATTATTTAGAAACAATTACGCAAGAAGTTGAAGAGGATGGTGCTGATGTTTCTTTGTCTTCTCCTTCAGAAGATGATCCCTATAGTCAAGCTGTTGCTATTGTGCTTCGTGATCGTAAGGCTTCAACCTCTTATATTCAACGCCGTTTAGGCATTGGTTATAACCGCGCTGCGACATTGATTGAGAGGATGGAAGAAGAAGGTATCATTAGTCCAGCAAATCACGCAGGGAAACGAGAAATTTTAGTGCCTGCTGAAGAAGAACGCTTTTGAAAAATATTTATAGTTGTTTTTTATAATACCTTGTAAAACAAGTGTTTATCCTATTGTATCGTAGAAAGTCTGCATTTTCATATACCAGCTCTCAATTTGCGATAGCTCCTTGGTACTTGAGACTCCTTATAAGGGGATTCTTTATCTTATATAACTTTTATCCATACACCAACCTTGCTTGTAATGTGCAAGCAAATGATTTTAATTGATTCAATATGAGAGAGTATGTGATGAGAGAATCTTATTGTATTTGGCGTTATGATTTAAGTTAAAAAGATAAATTATTATAAATCAATATCTTGGTATAAAATAATGTCATTGCGAGTGTAGAGGGGGGTAAAAGCATGTAAGGTTTGGTATTTAAGTGTCTTTTTAAGTGCGCTCTAAATATTTAGGGCAAGGCTGATCTGTCGAGTCTTAATATAAATGAATTATATGGGGTGGGAAGCTAAGTGAAATTTGCTAAACTCCAAACTGTTTACAGAGTGGTTCGGATGAAGATTTTTATTCTTTTGGGTGGGAAGGAAGTCAAAAAAGCATTTTTGACACTTAAAAGAGCTTTCAGGTTCGCGAGTAATATGTTTAGTCCTTAATCCATTATGTATTGACTATAATTTATGTTGCTTCATAGATTAGGGGGGGGGAAAGAATATATTATGCGTTTAGAAAATCAGCAGATAAGCAGGAAAATTTGATGATTTCGGAAACATAAACGCAGACTGGTTATTTGGAAACGATACCGAAAGAGATCGCAAGAAATAAAGAGGGATGTTTCTTTAGCAGATGATTCCTATTGTCAAGCTGTTGCTATTGTGCTTCGTGATCGTAAGGCTTCGACTTCTTATATTCAATGTCGTTTAGGCATTGGTTATAACTGTGCTACAACATTGATTGAAAGGATGGAAGAAGAAGGCATCATTAGTCCAGTAAATGATATGGGTAAGCAAAAAGTTTTGGAGGCTGTCGAAGAAGAATACTCTTGAAAATCTTTTGATAGTTTTTTCAAACGATATCTTTATCTTATAAAGATAGGTATTTATTCGTCGTTGATCACTTAAGTTATGAATTATAAAGTTAATTAAGTATTGCTTGGGAGCATTTTTTATGAAAACGTCTTTTTTACCGCAAAGAAGAATCTTTGGGTTGGTGGGAATTATTATCTTTTGGTGTTTAACTTTTCCTGTTTTTTCGCAAGTATCTAATAAAGTGATAAAGGCGCAAAATGTTGTGAATCACTTTGCGGCAATCAAAACAATGACAGGTGATTTTATTCAGTTTAGTCCAAAGGGAAAAATGTCTCAGGGGACATTTTATTTAGAGCGTCCAGGGAAAATTCGTTTCATTTACAAAAAAATGCCTTTACAAATTATTGCAGATGGCCAATTTGTGGGTATTAACAATCGGGCTTTGAATACTTGGAACTTTTCACAACTTTCGCAAACGCCAATGAAGTTTTTGTTGGATGATAAAATTGATGTATCTTCTGGGCGCTTGTTGGCATTTCGCGAAGATCCAGGGGCTGTGACGATTGTTCTGCGTGATAAAACGATTGGGGCAGGGCAAATAAGGATGGTTTTTGATTCTAAAGGCTCTGCTTTGCGGCAGTGGACAATTGTTGACCAACAAAATTTGGAAACTACTGTGCAGGTTATGAATGTGCGGACAGACGTCCGGTTCGCTAATGGGATGTTCACGCTTCCTTCGAAGAAATGAAGAAAGAGTGTTACGTTATTTGGATTAAAACAAATGTTCTTTCGTATTGCGACTTGGAATATTAATTCTATTCGTTTGCGTCTTGCACAGGTTTTTCAGTATTTGGAACTCTTTTCCGCAGATGTTTTGTGTCTACAGGAAACAAAATGTCCAGATGCTTTATTTCCAGTGGAGGCTTTTGAAGCAGCGGGTTATAAGCATATCGCATTGAGTGGACAAAAATCTTATAACGGGGTGGCTATTGTTTCTCGTTTGCCTTTTAAAAAGGTAGAAAAACGTTTTTTTTGTCAAAACCAAGATTGCCGGTATATCTCAGTTATTGTGGAAGCCCATGGGAGAAGCTTGCGGATTCATAATTTTTATGTTCCTGCTGGGGGAGATATCCCTGATGCTGATGTGAATGAAAAATTTCGTCATAAGCTTGATTTTTTAGAAGAAATGTCTTCCATTCGTGCGGATCACGGCGATGGTCTTTCTTCTCTTTTGGTGGGAGATTTAAATATTGCTCCTTTGGCAGAGGATGTTTGGTCTCATCAGCAATTGTTGAAGGTTGTAAGCCATACTCCCATTGAAACCGAGCGTTTACAGGATTTGTGTTGTCAAGGTGGATGGGTTGATCTGATGCGGTTGCATATTCCTGTTCCTACCAAGCTTTATACATGGTGGAGTTATCGTGCTCGCGATTGGGCATTTACCGATTATGGGCGGCGGCTTGATCATGTTTGGTCTTCTCAAGATTTAGCACCTTTTGTTGTAGATCTTTCTATTTTTCGTGATGCGCGCGGATGGGAACGTCCTTCAGATCATATTCCTGTGCAAACTGTATTTGATTTTTCACGTCAAGTTTGAAATAAGAGGTAAATAAAGTATTAATATTAAATAATGATTCTGAAAGAATGCGGGAGACTGGATGTATATCAGAAATCTCAAATGGGGCGCTTCTCGTGG
This sequence comes from Bartonella sp. AA23NXGY, assembly GCF_042197165.1. NCBI lineage: Bacteria > Pseudomonadati > Pseudomonadota > Alphaproteobacteria > Hyphomicrobiales > Bartonellaceae > Bartonella > Bartonella sp. AA23NXGY. Next base: position 11,871 of record NZ_JBHIRO010000006.1, read on the forward strand.
ATTATTTTCTAGTGTCTTGTTGTGTTTGCTTTTGTCAGGATGTATGGTTGGTCCTAATTACCAGAAAACATCTTTTCGTGTTCCAGCAGTTTGGGGAGAAAAATCTGCACAGACTGCAGGGCAGTCCGTTGCGCTTGCCGGATGGTGGCGGCATTTGAATGACCCTGTTCTAGATGCGTTAATGGATTATGCTATTTCTGGAAATAATAATGTTGCTGTTGCCAAAGCTCGGGTACGTGAGGCGCGTGCAGGTTTAGGGCAGGTTGTGGGAACTCTTTTGCCAAATGTGTCCAATTCAATTTCAGGAACCCGTAGTCGTTCTGGACAGTCTGATGCATTGTTAAACCAGTATAGTAGTGGTTTTGATGCAAGCTGGGAGCTGGATTTTTTTGGTGGGCATAAACGTGCGGTTGAAGCAGCGCGTTATGGCCTTGATGCGGCTGTGGAAGATATGCGTGCTACCATGGTGACATTACTAGGAGATGTGGCAACAAATTATGTGCAAATGCGTGGTTGGCAACAAAAGTTGTTTATTGTGCGGCAAATTGCTGTCTCACAACGTAAAACTTATGAACTGATGCGCGCTAGATTAACAGCTGGTGATGTCTCTGAGCTTGATGTTTCAAATGCGCAAGCGCAAATGGCAAATACAGAGGCAGATATATCACAGATGGAAGCGAATGTAGCAATGAGCGTTCATCGCCTTTCTGTCTTAACTGGTCGTGTGCCTACGGCATTGAAGGATCTTTTACAAAAAAATGCTAAGCATGCAAAGATTCCACAACCACGCTGGCCGATACCAGCAGGAATTCCAGCTGATATTTTGTTAACACGTCCGGATTTACGACGGGCAGAGCGTCAATATGCGCAAGCGACAGCACGGATTGGTCAACGTGAAGCAGATCGTTATCCATCACTTACTTTAACAGGTAATATTTCAACAGCAGCAACGGCAATTGATCAATTATGGAAAAATTCAACGATTGGCTGGTCTTTTGGACCTGGTCTTCGTTTTCCTCTTTTTAATGGAGGTCAGGTCGAGGCTTCTATTGCGGTAGCGCGCGCGCAGCGTGATCAAGCTTTTATTACTTATCGAGCTGCTGTGTTGGAAGCTTTAGAAGATGTAGAAAATGCGCTTGTAAGATTAACGAAGGAACATCAACGCTTAGAAAAGCTAATCGTTGCGAATAAAGCTTCTCTTCATTCCTTAAAACTTTCACGGAGCCTTTTTGAGAATGGAAATACTAGTTTTCTTGAATTGTTAAATGCTGATCGCTCTTATTATTCTGCACAAATGGCGCTTAAAGATAGCCGTGTTTCTTTGGTTACGCAATATATCACGTTGATGAAAGCATTGGGGGGAGGCTGGGATGGCGTTGTTGATGTATCGCGTCCAGAAGTCGTTGATAATGCACCTCGTTCGCGTGCAAAGGTAGGGAAATGAAAAAAAACTTACTCAAAAATTTCATTACAAAACATAAAAAACTTTCCTTCTTTTTAACTGCTATATTTCTCATTCTCTTGTTGTTATGGTTACGTTCTGTTTTTTTTGGAACATCTACTCCAACTTATATAACAGCGGTGGTGAAGCGTGGGGATATTGAGGAAAGTGTTTTAGCTTCTGGTCTTGTACGTCCTTACCGGTTGGTGGCTGTTGGTGCGCGTGCAACAGGGCGTGTGGTGTCAATGCATGTTTCCCCTGGGAGTGTTGTGAAAGAAGGCGATCTCTTGGCAGAAATTGATCCTACAGATCAGGAAAATGATTTAAAAAGAAAAAAAGCAGCATTATCGCATTATTATGCGAGTTTGGTAGAACAAGAAGCCTATCTTTCTCTTGCACAGAAAAATTTAGAGCGTCAGAAAAAAATGATTGAAACACGTGCGGTTTCACGTGCGAACCTCGATGAGGCTACGACACAGGTGAAAATACGCGAGGCGCAAATTGAACAACTTCGTCAGCAGATTGTGCAAGCACAAATTGATGTGGAGAGTGCAGAGGTTAATTTAGGTTATACACGCATCACTGCCCCTTCAGCGGGAACGGTTTTGGCAACAGTTGTGGAAGAAGGGCAGAATGTGAATGCGGTTCAGTCGGCGCCAACAATTGTTATTTTGGGTGATTTATCAAAGATGACGATCAAGGCGCAAATCTCAGAAGCAGATATTCTTAAAGTCCGAGCTGGACAACCACTTTATTTTACAGTTCTAGGTAATTCACAGCGTCGTTATGAAGGCGTTTTAGAAAAAGTAGAGCCGGCTCCTGAAGCAATTCGTGCTGATGTGAGTATTAATCCTGGTATGGTGAGTGGTTCTAGTGCTTTAATATCATCGGCTATCTATTACAATGGAATTCTACATGTTGATAATGCGGACAATTTTTTGCGAACCTATATGACTGCTCAAGTTCATATTATCTTAGGGCGCGCGCAGAATGTCTTGTTGGTTCCAAGTGATGCTTTACGCGATGAGACAAGAGAGCGTAAAGCATGGGTTTCTGTTTTGGTGGGGGAAAATAAGGTGGTTACTAAACAGGTGAGTGTTGGGTTGAATAATAAGGTTATGGCGGAGATTATTTCAGGACTTAACGAGGGTGATGTCGTCATCACCAGTTCGTCTGATGGAGTGATGCCAGAGTCTTCTAACATGCATAGCGAAGACGAGAGTTAAAGCATGAGCACAAATCAAGCAGATGCTGTCTTCGTCTTGGAAAATATTGTGCGCAAATTTCCTGCGGGCGAAACGTTTGTTACCGTTTTGAAAAACATCAATCTTACCATTAAACGTGGTGAAATGGTGGCAATTGTAGGTGCTTCCGGTTCAGGTAAATCTACCTTGATGAATATTTTAGGCTGTCTTGATCGTCCAACTTCTGGCCGTTATTGGATCTCTGGTAAAGAAACAGCTTCTCTTTCTGCGGATGAATTGTCGGCTTTACGACGTAATCATTTTGGTTTTATTTTTCAGCGCTACCATTTGTTGAATGAATTGACAGCTCTTGGTAATGTTGAAATTCCGGCTATTTATGCGGGATGTGCCGTGGAAGCAAGAAAAAAGCGTGCACAGGATCTTTTAACGCGTTTGGGCATGGGTGATCGGATAAATCATCGTCCAAATCAGCTTTCCGGTGGTCAGCAACAACGTGTTTCTATTGCTCGGGCGCTCATGAATAATGCGGAGGTCATTCTTGCAGATGAACCAACTGGTGCATTGGACAAAAAGAGTGGGCAAGAAGTATTGCATATTTTGGATGAACTTCATCAAGAAGGGCGTACCATTATCATTGTAACCCATGATATGCAGGTGGCTGAAAGAGCAGAGCGTATTATCGAAATCAGTGATGGGGAAATTATTGCTGATAAGCGGTCAAGGGTTGCAAAAACAAAAGTTGGTAGAAAATCTCTTCAGGAACAACAAAATCTAAAAGGCCAACAAAAACTGGGCTTTTTTCGTTCTTTTTTTGAGCGATTCCGTGAGGCGTTTGTGATGGCTCTGTTGGCAATGAATGCACATCGCATGCGGACTTTTCTAACAATGCTTGGGGTGATTATCGGTATTGGGGCGATTATTGCTATGGTGGCTTTAGGGAATGGTACACGAGAGAAAATTCTGGAAAATTTTAAAAGTTTGGGTACTAATACATTAACCATTTTTCCTGGTAAAAGTTTTTCTGATCCACAAGCAGAAAAAATAACCAGTTTGGTTGAAGCTGATGCAGAAGCCTTGTCTGGATTACCTTATGTTTCTGGTGTAACACCACAGATTTCAGCAAGCTCGAAAGTGCGTTTTGGTGCAGTTGAAGTCAATGCCATTATTGCGGGGGTGGGAGAACAATTTTTTCAGACACAGGGGCTCAAAGTTTTCAAAGGACAGTTTTTTGATCAAAAAAGTGTCCATGATCGGGCGGTTGATCTCGTGATCGAGAAAGAAGCATTGTCTGTTCTTTTCCCCCATAGCCATGAAAGCCCCCTTGGAAAGGTGGTGAATGTGGGTAATGTTCCTGCGCGTATTATTGGTGTTGTTGATTCGCAAAATAATGCAAATGGAGATACATCAAATACTTTACAGCTTTATTTACCCTATACAACAGTGCAGACGCGTTTTCTTGGTACAACAGAAGTTCGTGCGATTACTGTTAGGATTGCTGATGATATTGATTCACATTTAGCGGAGACCATGATAAAACGTTTTCTCATTATGCGGCATGGCGGGGAGGATTTTTTCATTAGAAATTCTGAATTTTTCCGTGAACGTGTTATGGAGAGTACAAATATTTTAACACTTTTAATTTCTTCAATTGCAGCTATTTCCTTGGTTGTGGGGGGTATTGGGGTGATGAATATTATGTTGGTCACTGTTTCTGAGCGGATCAATGAAATCGGCGTGCGTATGGCAGTTGGTGCACGGCAAAGTGATATTTTACAGCAATTTCTCATTGAAGCGATTTTGGTTTGTGTGATTGGTGGTGGTTTGGGGATCTTGCTTGGACTTTCTATCGGTGGCTTGTTTCTTCTGTTTAAGGCACCTATTCATTTGGTTTATACTATTGAATCGATCATTATGTCTCTTACTTTTTCAACCCTCATAGGAATATGTTTTGGCTTTTCTCCAGCGCGGCAAGCTTCACGGCTTGACCCTGTTGTCGCTCTTTCACGCGATTAAGCTTTATCAATTGGGGCATGTTTGTTCGTGATGCTTTCCACTTGGATGAAGCATTTATGAAGCGAAACATGAATGGAAAAAGTTTAGCATTATTTGCTGCTCTATTTTAGAAAACGCTTTGTTCATTAAGTGGAGCGTACCACTAGAGGTGAACGTTTTATAGGGCACCCCATCATGTGAGATATGGTAGGCATATAAGCCTTCTTGAGGCATTAAATGTTTTGAGAATGCATGATGAATATTTTAAATCTTTCTTGTCGAGTCTTATGGAAGTAAATCCTATTAAGGAGAAATTAAATAGAACCCGTTAGAATGAGATTGCTTGCAGACTGAATTTTGTTAAAAATTCTCGTCTTCTGAGATGTGAAGAGGAGGACAAATGAAATATACTGCGCGGCGATTCTTAAGATTTAACCTAAAAAGAGGCGAGGGAATAGTATATCTGCTAACAAACAAAAGAACAAAAAAGAAGGTTGATGCCAAAAACAGCTTAAACCTGCGTTCTTCCAAAAAAATGAACTGGTATCGAGATAGTTGAGCAGTTTAAGAGGTTTCGTTTAGTCTTTTTAAGATTTTCGGAAAAGAGGTTATGAGGATTTCTCACTTTTAGTTTTGCAGAAGGTGGTGCAAATTATAGGTGTTTAGGTTTATGCAAATAAATTATGATCGTGCTCAAGTTTTAAAATGTGACCTAAGACACAGCCATTTTCTGTTCCTTTATGCGAGTAACTTAGCTTTCTTTAGAATATTTTGTTTAAGGCATCGCTTTTTTCTGCCTTATCTCATGATTTTGGAGCTGAAGGATAAACAAACCATTTGAGTTTCTAGGGTAAGGATGCCGTCAGATACTCGGTAGGGGGCGTGATCTTAGGAACTAATACCGTGAGATGCGGGTTTGATTTCATGAGTTTGGTGAGGAAGACAAAAAGTTTGAGAGGCGGATAACTTCTTATTTTGAATGATGTATGAATGAAAGGGGCTTTCATTTATTGAAAAAGAATAAGCTCATATTCAGCAGATGTGAGATGAAGTAAGAGCATAGTAATACCAAGCTGCAGTTATGCTGCTAAAGAACATAATGGCGCTAGTGATGAGCAATGGTATGTCTAGTTGGTATGGTATTCTTCCTCCTGCTACAAGTTCGATACAGAGCGCCATTGTGTTGCACATTAACACTCTTGTTTTAAAGAAACATTTCTCAAGGTATCCAAGCCTATTTTGCGACGCTGTTCATGGTAAATCTATTGAGCACCTCCATCTTTACGCTTATGAAGTAATAAGCCGGCACCATCATTATATTTGCCAGCTCGTGGGTGTTGCGATAGACCTTGCATTAAGGCGGCGGTTCATAAGAGCCATTTTTAGTCATTTCTTGTACAGTTTTTCTCCACACACTCATCCCGCTTGTGATGTGCAAGCAGGTGGTTTTGATTGATTCAAGATAAACAGATTTGAAATGAGAAAATCTTACGTTATTCAGAGTTCTAATTTAATATGAATGACGCTATATTATCATTATAAATCAATATATTGTACATATAAAAAAGAATTCTAAAACCACCCGCTATAAAGTATAAGAAGCGAATAATTAGTCTACGAAAGAACAAAAGACAAAGAAATATTTCAAAAATCAATATTTTGAATATCACGACTAATATTTTGCGTATTATAGTGAAATTATATGCATGATCGTTCGTAAAATGCGCTGTTTTGTGTGTGGAGTTTCTTCCTTGGTGTCTTGTGTGTTCGCAGGTGTCCTATCCATTTCCTCCTCTCATTCTTAAGCTAAATCCTAAAATTATTGCGCACTTTATTGTGTATTCTTAACAAAAGGCAAAAAATATTTTCAAAATCATCACGCCTTACCGTTTATTTCCATAGGGATATAGACATCAATAAATGCATCATATGATTTGGGGGATCCTCAAAAGGATCAAAAGATTCTCTCTTGTTGATTTAATTAAGCATAGACGAAATATCTTAAAATCAAGCAATTTTAAGCTTTTTTTAAGTTTTTTGGGTAGAACAAGAGGCATTAATGAATAGGTCTAGATTCGATAATTGAAAATGTTTTTAATAGAGAGAAAAGCATGACGACGCTGCAATCGCTTTTACAGAGCTATCGTGATGAAGCGCGTACCGAACGAGATAAAGGTACATATTTTGAGCGTTTTGCTCTTGCTTATCTGACACATGATCCTCTTCAGTCTGGGTGTTATGAGAAGGTTCAAACCTTTAAAGATTGGGCTCATGAAAATGATTGGGATGGTCGTGATACTGGTATCGATCTTGTGGCAAAGCTTCGTGATGGAGGGGGTTTTGCGGCAATCCAATGTAAATTTTATGATGCAGCCTATCGGATTAGAAAAGCAGATATTGATAGTTTTATTTCGGCATCAGGGAAAGCTCCATTCAAGCGGCGTGTTATTATAGATAGTACTGAAAGTACTTGGAGTGATAACGCTGAAACAATGATACGGGGGCAGGATATTCCTGTTATACGGATTAATCTTTCCGATATACAACAAAGTCCGATCCGTTGGGAAACTTTTGCAGCCCAGGGCAAAGTTGTTTTGGAGGATAAAAAGAAGCTGCGTCCACATCAATTGGAAGCATTGCGTGATGTGCGTGCTGGGCTTGCTCAAGCAGATCGGGGGAAGCTTATTATGGCTTGTGGTACTGGTAAGACATTTACCAGTCTTAAAATTGCTGAGGATTTGGCAGGTGAAGGCAAGTTTGTTTTGTTTCTTGTTCCTTCTTTGGCGCTGATGTCACAGACGGTGCGTGAATGGACAACGGATGCAGGAATTGGATTGAGATCCTTTGCTGTCTGTTCTGATACACAAGTGGGAAAGCGTCGTAAAAATAGTGATGATGTTGCTGAAATTGATGTGTTTGATCTTGCTTTTCCGGCGACAACTAATGCGGCTAAACTTGCAGATCAGGTGGGGAAGAGTGTTGCAGATAAGATGACCGTTGTGTTTGCAACCTATCAATCCATTCAGGTGATTGCTGATGCTCAGAAAAACTATGGTTTGCCAACATTTGATCTTATCATTTGTGATGAAGCGCACCGTACAACAGGGGCAACGCTGGTGGGAGAGGATGAATCCAATTTTGTTAAGGTGCATTCCAATGATGTTATTCGCGCCAAGAAGCGCCTTTATATGACAGCGACACCACGTATTTTTGGTGATAACGCAAAAAGTCGCGCGAATGAAGTTAATGCTGTTCTTGCTTCGATGGATGATGAAAAGCTTTTTGGTAAAACACTTTTTTATCGGGGTTTTTCATGGGCAGTACAAAATGATCTTTTAACAGATTATAAGGTTATTGTCTTAGCAATGGACGAAAAATTGGTCAGTTCCGCTGTTCAGAAGCGCCTTAGTGATAGCGATTCTGAGCTTATTCTTGATGATGCAACAAAGATTATTGGCTGTTATAAGGCTTTGACAAAACAAAATATGAAGGCTGATGTTGGTGCGGATTTATATCCTATGCATCGTGCTTTAGCGTTTTGTAAAACTATTAAAAGTTCTGAACTTGTGCGTGATGAGTTTTCTACGGTTGTTAGAGAATATCTTGATTATACGAAAGAGGATACAGAAAATGAGCATTTTCTGAAGTGTGAAATTGAGCATGTTGATGGCACTTTTAATGCGAAGGATCGTGGTGCATTACTTGACTGGTTGAAAGCTGATAGTGGTGAGGATGTTTGTCGTATTTTGACCAATGCTCGGTGTTTGTCTGAGGGGGTGGATGTTCCGGCTCTTGATGCGATCATGTTTTTAAATCCACGCAAAAGCCAGATTGATGTTGTGCAAGCGGTTGGGCGGGTGATGCGTCGCTCTGAGGGTAAAAAGATGGGATATGTCATTTTGCCAATTGGCATTCCTCCTGATACTCCAGTGGAACAGGCTTTGAACAACAATGATAAATATCGGGTTATCTGGCAAATTTTAAATGCTTTGCGTGCGCATGATGATCGTTTTGATGCGACGATTAATAAGGCATCCCTCGGGCAAGATATCAGCAATGTGATTGAGATTATTGGTGTCACACAGAGCACTGAATTAAAGGCTATTACGGCTATTGTAGACAATCTTCCACTACGCGCACAACCAGCACGATTGGGTATTGGTACAGCGGAGCGTGATGTCCTTTTTACAGATGAACAAGGGGAGCTTGCTTTCCCTGTGGATGAGATTTCGCGTGCCATCATGGCAAAGATTGTCAAAAAGTGTGGGACACGAGATTATTGGGAGGATTGGGCGAGCAATATTGCGGAAATTGCTAAGAATCATATTGCACGCTTAACAGGTATTCTGGCAAAGCCAGATACTGAGGCGCGTCAAGCCTTTGACAGGTTTGTGGCAGAACTGCGTGATGATTTAAATGATGCTGTTACAGAAGCTGATGCGATTGAGATGTTGGCACAGCATATTATCACGCGTCCTGTTTTTCAGGTGTTGTTTGAAGGCTATCAGTTCACACGTGAGAATCCTGTCTCGCGTGCTATGCAGCGTATGCTTGATGTGCTTGATGAGGCAAATCTTGATAAGGAATCCAAAGATCTGGAAAAATTTTACGCAAGTGTAAAATTACGAGCCAGTGGCATTACGGATCCAAAAGCAAAACAGAGGTTGATTGTAGAGCTTTATGATAAGTTTTTTCGTTATGCTTTTCCACGCACTGTAGAAAAACTAGGCATTGTTTATACCCCCGTCGAGGTTGTGGATTTTATTTTGCACTCTGTCAATGATGTCTTAGAGCAAGAATTTGGGCAAACGCTTGGCTCATCGGGTGTGCACATCATGGATCCTTTTACTGGAACGGGTACTTTTATCACGCGGCTTTTACAATCGGGTCTGATAAAACCAGAGGAGATGAAACACAAATTTTGTCGTGAAATTCATGCCAATGAAATCGTGCTTTTAGCCTATTATATTGCAGCCATTAATATTGAGACGACCTATCATGGTCTGATGGGGGGAGGTTATGTTCCGTTTGAGGGAATTTGTTTGACCGATACATTCCAGCTTTATGAGCAAGAAAAAGACCTGATCAGTGATTTGCTGGTGGATAACAGTACACGTCGGGCGCACCAGAAGGAACTGGATATTCGTGTTATTGTTGGCAACCCCCCTTATTCTTCTGGACAAAAAAGTGAAAACGACAATGCGCAGAATATTGGCTATCCTAAATTGGATCGTCGCATTCGTGAAACCTATGCCGCTCAATCTAAAGCAAGCAATGTTAATGGACTTTATGACAGTTATATTCGTGCCATTCGTTGGGCAAGTGACCGTATAAAAGACTGTGGTGTTATTGGTTTTGTGACAAATGCAGGTTTTATTAGTAGTTACTCTACGGATGGTTTACGAAAATGTTTAATCGAGGAATTTAGCAGCCTTTATATTTTCCATTTGCGGGGGAATCAACGAACTTCTGGAGAACTCTCTCGAAAGGAGGGGGGAAAGATTTTTGGTTCTGGGTCTCGCGCACCTATTGCGATTTCCATTTTGGTTAAAAATCCGGATGCACAACAGCATGGGAAAATATATTTTCGTGATATTGGAGATTATCTCACAGCAAAAGAAAAGCTCCGTGAACTTCAGAGGTTGGGGAGTATTGGTGGTATCACACGTGAACACAGCTGGCAGATGATTACACCTGATGAGCATGGCGATTGGCTGAATCAGCGCAATAATGATTTTGAAAAATTTCTAGCCTTAGGTGACAAGAAAGGCAGTGATAAAAGGCTCTTTGAAAATTTTTCTGGCGGTATACAAACTAGTCGTGATGCTTGGACATATAACTCAAGTCGTGAAGCTTTAGCAAAGAATATGAGCAATATGATTGCTTTTTATAACAGTGAAGTAGAGCGTTTTAATGCTGCGTATCTACATTCTGATCGCAAAGCACGTGCAAATGCTGTGAACGATTTTGTCAATACAGATTCTAGAAAGATTAGTTGGAGTAGTAGCCTTAAAGAAGAATTAATAAGGGGGAAAGCTTTTAAATTTAAAGATACGTATATTACCCAGAGCCTTTATCGTCCTTTTACACAACAGTGGCTCTATTACAATCGTGTTTTTAACCATAGAGTTTTACAAATGCCACGTATTTTTCCTCTGGAACAAGCGGCTGAAAATAAGGTGATACAAGTTACGGGAATTGGAGCAAGCAGTGGATTTTCTGTTCTGATGACTAAGAATTTATCTAATCTTCATGCAATGGATACTGGTCAATGTTTTCCACGGTATGTTTATGAAGATACTGTGTCCTTGAAAAATAAGGAGGGGGATCAGGTTCATTTGTTTGCAAATTTTGCAGAGGAAAGCAAAGAAACTGGTTTAGAGCGGCGTGATGCTCTTACGGACGAAGGGTTGGCTTATTTTAAGGCAGCTTATCCTGGCGAAATGATAACAAAGGATGATTTGTTTTATTATGTTTATGGGATTTTGCATTCTGAAGATTATCGTGCTCGTTATGCGCATAATCTGTCTAAACAATTGCCGCGTATTCCAACAGTTAAAAAGGTAGAGGATTTTTGGGCTTTTGTTACAGCGGGGCGAAAGCTTGGTGATTTGCATATGAATTATGAAGAGGTTGAACCCTATCCCGTTACCTATAAACAGGGTGATCCAAGAACTTGGGTGATTTCTGATGAGAAGAGTTTTTATCGTGTTGAAGCAATGAAATTTGCTGGTAAGCGTGGTGCTATTGACAAAAGCACCGTGGTTTATAATGCGAATATCACGATGCAGAATATTCCTCTTGAAGCTTATGAGTATGTGATCAATGGCAGGCCTGCTCTTGAATGGGTTATGGAGCGGCAGGTTGTCAAAACGGATAAAGCGAGTGGGATTGTGAATGATGCCAATCGCTATGCTGTTGAAACGGTGGGTAATCCAGCTTATCCATTGGAATTGTTTCAGCGGGTTATTACTGTAAGCTTGGAAACAATGAAAATTGTGCGCAACCTGCCAAAATTGGAAGTGAGAGAAACTGAAAAGGTTAAATTATCCATTGTGCGGTAAAAAAGTGTTGAGTCGTAACAAACTGGCACTATCATACACCTTGCCAGCTCGTGGGTATTGCGACAGCCCTTGGCACTTGAGACAAGTCCATAAGAGGCATGTCTTTCTTGTACAGTTTTACGCTGCGCAGGCTCTCTTCCTTTGTGATGTGCAAGTCCTATGTGATGTGCAAGAAAATGGTTTTGATTGATTCAATAGAGAGCAGATTTGAAATGAGAGAATCTGATGATATTGAGAGCTCTCATTCAAGTTGTAGCGTAATAAATTTTCATTATAAATCAATATATTGTATGTGATACAGCACCTTAGGCAGTGAGGTCGCTAAAATTATGACGCATGAGCTTTAGCGGTAGTGATGAATATTCTCAGGCAGGGTTTTCTTGTCTAGCTTTATGTGAGTAAACCATATAAATGGGGAAGCTGAGTGGAACCTGTCCAGAGAAAGTGGATTGTTTACAAATCGTTGCTAATAAGAATCGTCGCCTTTTGAGATGTTGAGAGGAAATGAAAATTCTCATGAAATCTGTCTTTTGAGGTGTTCTGATATTGAAGTGAGCAGGTGGAACGCGTTAGACAAGAAGCTGAGTTATTATTGTTTACAGATCAATAGAGTTTAAAAATTTTCGTTCTTTTTGGGGATGAAACCAGACAAAAGGTGATCTTAGAGAGCGAAATGATTTCAAAAAAGATTGCGATAAAAAACGTAGGGTATTTGTCGCGGTGTGCGTTTTGAGCTTATTCCTATCTGTGATCTAAAATGCTCTTATGAAGACGCTTTGTATAATGAAGAGATTGTTTCTAATATATTGATTTATAATGATAGTTTAACCTTCTCTCTGTTGAATGAGAAATCTAAGTATTATAAATTTTCTCATTTTAAATCTATTAAAATTACTTCGTTGCATGTCATACAAGGTTGGTATGTTCGTGTTTAAGAAAGGGGTAATGCATGCCTCTTACCAATCATCCCAAGAGATTTAAGAGCTATCGTAATACTTGGGGGGTGGCAAAATATAGGGTGAGGCGGTTTGCATTTTTTATGAAGGGTAAGACAGTGGTATAAATAGATTTTTATGACAAGTCTGGAGATCTTATGGCTGTCTGGGGGCTCTATTTACAAGAGCTTATATATTGGGATGGTATGTACAGATCCGCGCTGTGAGATATGTTTGGGATGTAAGAGATGTTTTGGGTGAACGTGCAAATACAGTGACACGTGCATTGGGATGTTCTGCGTTGTATGAGGGTAAGCTCTGTCGAGCTTTTATAGAGGCAACTCGTGTGGAAGGGTATGAAGCGGTTCGTGGGTGGCAAGGTTTTTAAAAAGTCAGAAGGATAAAGATTAGAATGCGGTTCTGATATAGACTTGGAGCGTTTTAATATATTGGAATATAAGAATGCGGATTTGATTGATCTGTTGTATTGCGCTTTCAGCATTGTTCTTTTTAACAGGATAGGCAATGAAATGGATATCAGGCATTAAATATTTAAGTTCTCGCATTGAGCGCCACACATGGTAATCATGGGTGACGATATAAAGAGTTCTATAGTGGTGTTTTTTGATCCAAGCGGCGCTTTCTTCGGCGTTTCCTCTGGTGTTAATCGCTTGATGCCCAATGTCAATACAACAGGAGATAAGCCGTGGGGTAATATGCATGTTGTGCATGAGACTTTTCAGATTGGTTGTGGTGTTTACGCCACTGATGAGGAGACGTGAACCAAACCCCCTTTGTAAGAGATTAAGTCCTGTCTCTATTCGGTTTTCTCCGCCTGTAAGCACGATAATGGCATCCGCTTTGGGGAGAGGTGTTGGGGGAGAAAGTCGTTCAGTTTTTTCAGAAAAAATGATAAAACCGCTCCAGAAAATGAAAACAATGATTGAAAGAGTAAGGGTTGTCGGTGGAAAATAGTGAAATAAAAAGCAGGGAGACCAACTATTATAGTGGGGCCGTTTTGGAAGAGGACGTTCTAAATTGTTTTGCGTCAATGAGTTGAAAGTGTTGTGAGTCATAAAATTAAAATAAACCGTTTTCACATTGATCGATTTTTTTCAGTTGCGCTAAAATAGTCATGCGGTTTGTAAGGGTGGTAAGAAAAGAAACGAAAATAATAAGAAAAATGATTTTTCCGTAGGGGATGGAACTTATGGAAAGATGTCCAAACAAAGCTGTTACTTGGCTAGCTTCTACTCTTCCCAAGTTATAATTCGTCCAGAGACAAAAGGCTGAAAATAGAAATATGCTTGTGAGACCACCATATAAAGCACCACGCAGCGCAGTTTTAAAAAAATGCCAGTCAAATTGGCGCGCAATGAAAAGAGTTTCAGTACCAAGGAAATATAAGACATTGATAATATGTGTATTTTCTGCCAATGCATTGCGGGTGGCAAAAATGATGGTGAGGATAAGAGAGCCTAAAACCAATGCTAAAATTGAAAAACCAATGAAAACAGTGGTGTGTGCCATGGTCGCAAAACGATGAACCCAAACACGGTGATCATCAAATTGACCTCCTGGAATTTGGGTTTTAATGGCGTGATTAATGGCTGCAAAATTGATTTTTTCATCTCTCTTCAGGGTCACAATGATGAGGCGGGGAAGGGGTAGTTCATTGACATTGAAGCCTGTTCCAAGCCATGGCTCCAGTAACTTTTCTGTAGCTTTTTGGTCAACAATTTTTGCATCTTGTACACCAGAAAATGTTTTAACCAATTGTACGGCATCACGGAGTGCTTTGTTGATATCAACATTGTCAATGGGGCGTATTTGTATTGTTGCTTCATAGCTAATCTGATTACTCCAATTTTGGGCGGCACGTTGGACCAAATCAACACCGATTAAGGTGAGGCTTGAAAGAAATGTCATAATAGCAATCACGGCAACTAATGCTTTTCCAGAAATATTACCACTGGGAATAATCGCTGTTGTATTTTTTTTATTGCTTGTAAAAATGGGGAAAGACTTATTCATGAATCGTCATCCGTCCGTTATGGAGAAGCATACGCCGTGCTGCAACTTGTTCCATTAAGGCAATATCATGGGTGGCAATGATAACAGCCGTTCCAAAACGGTTTAATTCAATAAACAAACGGAGGAGGCGTTTTGCCAAGGGCGGATCGACATTTCCGGTGGGTTCATCGGCAAGTAGAATTTCAGGTTGATCAATGAGTGCGCGTGCAATGGCTACCCTTTGTTTTTCCCCACCGGAAAGAACCGGTGGTAAAACATGAATATGATCTCCAAGACCTACCCAACAGAGAAGATCTTCCACTTCACTGCGATAGGTTGCTTCTTCTTGTCCTTTAATGCGTAAAGGTAAGGAGACATTTTCATAAGTGGTCATGTGGTCGAGTAAACGAAAATCTTGAAAAACCACCCCGATACGTTGTCGCAGCGCAGGGAGCTCTTGTCGTTTGAGCAATGCTGTGTCTGTTCCAAAGAGATCAATATGACCGCGGGTGGGTTTTAGTGCCAAAAACATAAGACGCATCAGCGACGTTTTCCCTGCTCCAGAGGCACCTGTGAGAAATTGAAATGATCCAGGAGGAATATGAAAGCTAATATCACGAAGGACCTCAGGGCCCATTCCATAGCGTAGGCCGACATTTTCAAAATGAATCACTTTTTATTATTACTCCTGATTTTATATTGCATCATTTATTCTAAAAACTCTTACTTTCATTGCTTTAGATTTTTGTTGTAAGCTTGTTTATTTTAGATTTCATGGTTTTCAATATTTTTTATACACCCTCGTTATAGATAAATATTTTTGCTCAAGAATATTATCACTTATACTTTCTTTTTTTAGCCTTATTTATGATTTTAGCAGGAATTTCAAAGGGATTCTAGCATAAACATCAGAACTATTTTTCCTTCTTACTCAGAGGCTTTTTTTGCACTGAGTGGACATTGGGTGATTTTAAAAAGCTATGTTGCTCTTTTTATCTTACTTTCTTATTCTTGTTCGCATCCCAATCCTGAGGTTTTTGCTTAAATTATTTCTTACCTGTTATGAAAAAAAGCGTTTGTTGTTAGAATGATTGAGCTTCTCGTGAATTGTTTTATTTTTTATTCTCCTCGGTGGTTTTCGTAATAATGCTGAGATAATTTTAGCAAAAAACAAAAACCACCGTATGTTGTATTTCGTCGTGTTTTTTAGTTTTGTCGGTTGGCAATCAGATCTTCAACAACTTGTGGTTCGGCAAGAGTTGAAATATCTCCGAGAGTATCAAAATCGTTTTCAGCGATTTTTCGTAAAATACGTCTCATAATTTTCCCTGATCGCGTTTTGGGAAGCTGCGGAGCAAACTGAATTTTATCCAATATGGCAATAGAGCCTATTTCTTGTCTCACATGCTTGATAAGGTCTTTTTGCAATTCTTCACTTGGCGCTGTTCCTTCCATGAGGGTCACAAAACTATAAATTCCTTGTCCTTTAATGGGATGCGGGTAACCCACAATAGCTGCTTCTGATACAGAGGGATGAGAAACAAGAGCTGATTCAATTTCAGCGGTTCCTAATCTGTGCCCCGAGACATTGAGAATGTCATCAACTCGTCCTGTGATCCAATAATAACCGTCGCTATCGCGCCTACAGCTATCGCCTGAAAAATATTTTCCTTTATAGGAGGAAAAATAAGTTTGAATAAAGCGTTCATGATCCTTATAAAGTGTGCGCATTTGTCCGGGCCATGAATCACTGATACAAAGAGTGCCTTCTGCTTCACCTTCTAAAACATTGCCTTGGGCATCAACAATTTGGGGTTGAACACCAAAGAAAGGACGTGTGGCCGATCCTGCTTTGAGGGGGGTTGCACCAGGCAAGGGTGTGATCATATGCCCTCCTGTTTCCGTTTGCCACCATGTATCGAGAATCGGACAACGGTCATTTCCAATTATATGATAAAACCATTCCCATGCTTCTGGGTTAATAGGTTCTCCTACTGTGCCTAAAAGACGCAACGATGTTCTGTCTGAGTGTTCAACAAACGAATTTCCTGCTCCCATTAAGGCGCGGATAGCTGTTGGTGCGGTGTAGAGTGTATTGACTTGATGCTTGTCGACAATTTCCCAAAATCTTCCTTTGTCAGGAAAGGTTGGTGTGCCTTCAAACATTAAAGTGGTCGCACCATTACATAAAGGTCCATAAACCAAGTAAGAATGGCCGGTTATCCAACCAATATCAGCCGTACACCAGTAAACTTCATCGGGGTGGTAATCAAAAACATATTGGTGAGTCATCGAGGCAAAAACAAGATAGCCTGCTGTGGTATGCAAAACACCTTTAGGTTTGCCGGTGGAGCCTGAAGTATAAAGAATAAAAAGTGGATCTTCAGCATTCATTGGTTCTGGTGGACAAGCTGTTTTGGTATGAGCTATCTCTTCGTGGTACCAAAAATCACGCCCCTCTACCCATTGAATGGGTCCACAAGTCCGCCGTATAACCATGACTTGGTCCACATGCACGTTTTGGCGTGCTGCTATCTCAATAGCATGATCAACATTGTCTTTTAAGTTGATCCGTTTGCCGCCACGCAAGCCGTGATCAGCGGTAATCATAAAGGTTGATTCACAATCGACAAGGCGTCCTGCTATTGCTTCAGCAGAAAAGCCTGCAAAAATAACCGAATGAACAGCACCAATGCGAGCACAAGCAAGCATGGCATAGGCTGCTTCGGGAATCATAGGAAGATAAATGGTTACTTTATCGCCTTTCTTAATGCCACGACTTTTCAAAAGATTAGCAAAACGACAAACATGTTCATAAAGCTCGTTATAGGTTATTTTTTTATCATGATAAGGATTATCTCCTTCCCAAATGAGCGCGATTTTGTCTCCATGGGTTTTCAGGTGGCGATCAATGCAATTATAGGTAACATTTGTTATCCCATCTTCGTACCATTGAATGGAGACATCTCCGTTAAAAGAAGTGTTTTTTACTTTTGTAAAAGGTTTAAACCATTCAATGCGTTGACCATGTTTGGCCCAGAAGCTTTCTGGATCATTGATGCTTTCTCGATACCATTGTTGATAAGTTTCCTCATCGAGTAAAGTATTTTTTTTGATCTCTTCTGATATTGGATAAATTTTTTCAGTCATGTTTCCCTCTTTTTATTGTTTGGAAAAATCTGCCTCTGTATTTTTGTATGGTTATATTTGTGGCAGAGTTTTCCCAAAAGCTTTTCATTATGAGGTTAGACTAAATGACAAAGATTAGAATAGTCAATTTTTAAATCTGATACGTTTTTCTTAAAAAGGTATTTTATGCTTTTAAGATATTCAAATATGGCAAAGACTATTGCGGTATAGAGCTTTTTATAAACGCACAAAGGCACTAAAAAATATCATATAAAAAGGGAGATGAAGGTGCTTTATTGATTATCGCTTTAAATGTTTTTTATTTTGTATTCCCTTATTAAAAAAAGAATAAGTTTATTAATAATTAATTAAACCAAAATATCAAAAATAATGAAAAGAATTACTGTATATAAAGTTTATTTTATAGCTACTTTCCAACTGTAACCACCAATTTTTTTAAAACCAATAGCATATATAGGGATAAAGACAATGAGAATACAAAACAGCCTTATTATTTCATAACAAATATTCATTATAAAAAAATCCTGATTATAAGATGTGATCCACAATAGATATCTCTGAAAATTATTTTATGCACAGATGTAGATATTTAATTTTGGTATATTCTTACAAATATACTTACAAAATTATTTAACTTCAGAGATATCTTTGTCGCCATATGACCGAATGTGTTGAATGAACCAAAAATATTAATTCTCCTTAATTATCCACATTAAAAGTAGTATCACAATGATACATTTCAAATGGTTATTACGTATTTTAGATCATTGTCAAAGATAAATTTTAAAAATGGAAATAAAAATACTATATAAATCATATATATGTTATGTATATATTAATATTTTTCTTAAAAAGATAATAATATTATTTACAATATTTTAAAATATAAGAAATACCCCATGGTTTTTCTTAATTAAAGTTTAAAATCAGAAAAATTGCGCATATGAAAAGTTGAAGTTTTTCTCTTTGTTTACGAGAAAGATAAAGAAATATCGTTATTGAAATCGGTCTCATTGCCATTGTTTTGCCTGCATGTATTATGCGCATATGCTTGGGATTAGTTCTTTTATTTTTCAGGCGGATATTGACTGTATTTACGCTTTGTAGAGCATAGAAAGCCTCTATGCTATCGTTGATCTTATAGATTGCTAGCATGTTGTTTAGCGCGGCTCTTGGTGCTCTATTGGGTATTTGAGATGTTTATTTTGCTCAAGTGACTTACATGAAAGAGTTTTGTTATTGTATTATGCAGCCATAAGCCTCTTTTGCCTGCTTTACGCCATTGGCATGCGGGGAAATTGTTTACGCATGTTGGAGAAGTTAAGAGAATGCGTGATTTTCAATGAAAATCATTGCGATAATCGTATTCAATATTCTTTTGCTATTAGTGATTTTGCGACAGTTTTTTCATTCATGCTCAACGCCCCTCTTATCATTTTGCTTTTATATAAGGATTTATTTTTTATGTTGCTTTTGCTGGAGAGGCGTTCAGAGGGGAGTAAAGTAGAGCCAATATGCGAGAATATGAGAGCCAAATTGTAATGCTATTTTGAAGCTATTGTACGTGTTGTGGATGTGCCGGTGAGAAATTTGAGAAGACCAGCTTTTTTGCTTATTTTGCTAACAGGATGAAAGAGGGACTGGAATCTTTTTTGCTAGAATTGCTCCTTTATTGAGATTGAAGGAAATATTTTTCTCATTTCTGCTGTTTTTGGCTTGTTCGTAGAATCTTCAATGGGAATTTATTGAAGGGGGAATAGATTTATATGAGGGGAAATTGCTTTACACAGGGCGTTTTCCAAATAAAGCGGAGCCAATGCGAAGGACATTAGAGCCAAACTGTAGAGCGGTTTTGAAATCACTGGACATACCCATGGAAAGCTTTGGAAGACCTGCTTGTTTTGCTAATTTTGCTAGAAGAGCGAAATAGGGACCGGGGTTTTCGTCGACAGGGGGGATGCCCATAAGTCCGATGATATCAAGTCCATAATTGTTTTTGCATTGGTTGACAAAAGATGTAGCTTCTTGTGGTGCTATACCACTTTTTTGCGGTTCTAAGCCAATGTTAACTTGAACATAGCAGGGGAGATGCTTTTTTTGTTTTTCCATTTCTTCAGCTAAGCTTTTGGCTATTTTTTCACGGTCAACCGTTTGAATAACATCAAAAAGTTTGATCGCCTCTGCTGTTTTATTTGATTGTAGGGGACCAATGAGATGAAGTTTAATATTTTCAAATTGTTGACGTAAAGCAGGCCATTTTTGTGCTGCTTCTTGTACGCGGTTTTCTGCAAACAAAGATTGGCCTGCTTGCAAAAGGGGTCGTATATCAATAGCAGAAACAGTTTTTGAAACAGCGATAAGTTCAATTTCTTCTACAGGGCGTTGTAACTCTTGACATGTTTCAGCAATGTCTTTTTGAAGGTTTTGCCATGCTTCAACGGAAGGGGCATCAAGGGGTGTTTGTGTATTCATATTTTTGTGCTTTACCTTTTTTGTTCAAGAGTTGGTCGTTTTTTTTTAAAGTTTTATAAAATACTTAGGGAAATATTTCACGAAAATGTTGACGATGAGGTTAATCCATGGTCAAGCATAATAAAACAAGTTTTTGGTTCAGTTTTATTAAAAGAGTATAATGGGAATGACGATTGAGCATTATAAGATAGGCGAACGCTATAATCCACGGGCGAGAGAAAAAAAATGGCAAGAAATTTGGGATGAAAAGAAAATTTTTCAGACTGTCCAAGAAGATGCTCGTGAAAAATATTATGTTTTAGAGATGTTTCCTTATCCTTCTGGCCGTATTCACATGGGGCATGTGCGCAATTATGCCATGGGGGATGTGGTTGCACGCTATAAACGCGCCAAGGGGTTTAATGTGCTTCATCCCATGGGGTGGGATGCTTTTGGGATGCCGGCTGAAAATGCCGCTATGCAAAATAAAGTGCACCCTAAAACTTGGACCTATCAAAATATTGCGGTGATGCGTGGGCAATTAAAACAATTAGGGCTCTCGATAGATTGGACTCGGGAATTTGCGACTTGTGATGAGGAATATTACCACCGACAACAAATGTTGTTCCTTGATTTCTATCAAAAGGGGTTGGTAGCACGTAAAGTGGCTAAGGTGAATTGGGATCCTGTTGATCATACTGTTTTGGCCAATGAACAGGTTGTTGATGGGCGGGGATGGCGTTCTGGTGTGTTGGTTGAACAACGTGAGTTGACGCAGTGGTTTTTCAAAATTAGCGACTTTAGTGAAGATCTCTTGGCAGGGCTTGAAGAGCTGAACCAATGGCCGGAAAAAGTTCGCACCATGCAAAAAAACTGGATTGGAAAATCACAAGGTTTGCTGATTCGTTGGGCTTTAAAGTCGGCGGGTGATGCTGATGATGTTTGTGAGAAATTTGATGAGGTTGTTTGTTATTCAACGCGTCCTGATACACTGTTTGGCGCTTCCTTTTTGGCTCTGTCTGTTGATCATCCTATTGCACAAGCTTTGGCAAAAAAAGACAAAGCGTTGAGTGCTTTTATTGAAAATTGTCGGTGTGGTGGAACGACAACGGCAGCACTTGAAACAGCTGAAAAACAAGGGTTTCTCACGCCCCTTTTGGCTGTTCATCCTTTCGATTCAACAGTACATATTCCCGTTTATATCGCGAATTTTGTGCTTATGGACTATGGAACAGGGGTTGTTTTTGGTTGTCCAGCTCATGATCAGAGAGATTTCGATTTTGCGCGTAAATATGATCTTCCAATAAAACCCGTGGTTTTACCAAAAGGAGAGCAAGCAGAAGATTTTGTTACACCTGAAACACCTTATACGGGTGATGGGGTGATGATCAATTCTAGTTTTTTGGATGGTTTGACACCCCGACAAGCTTTTGAAGAAGCTGCTAAAAAGCTTGAAAAACAAATGCTCAATGGGCAACCGCAAGGGAAGAAAACAGTGCAATTTCGTTTGCGTGATTGGGGGATTTCACGTCAACGTTATTGGGGGTGTCCCATTCCGATGATCCATTGTACAACTTGTGGGGTTGTTCCTGTTCCACGTGCCAATTTACCGGTTGTGTTGCCTGATGATGTTACTTTTGATCAACCAGGAAATCCTCTTGCACGACATGAAACATGGCAGAATGTTACTTGTCCTTCCTGTGGTCAACCTGCCAAACGTGAAACCGATACCATGGATACATTTGTTGACTCTTCTTGGTATTATGCACGCTTTACGGCTCCTTTTGCGCAGGAACCTGTCGACAAACAAGCAATCTCTGAATGGTTGCCTGTGCAACAATATATTGGTGGAATTGAGCATGCCATTTTGCATCTTCTTTATGCACGCTTTTTTATGCGTGCCATGAAATTGGTCGGTCATGTGACGGTAGATGAGCCTTTTAAGGGGCTTTTTACCCAAGGTATGGTGGTGCATGAAACCTATCGAGATGATAAAGGGTGGGTTTCTCCAGCAGAAATTTCGATTGTTGAAAAAGATGGAAAGCGGTGTGCTTATAAATTAACCGATCAAAGTGAAGTGACGATTGGTTTGATTGAGAAAATGTCAAAATCAAAAAAGAATGTCGTTGATCCTGATGATATTATTGCATCTTATGGCGCTGATACTGTGCGTTGGTTTGTGTTGTCAGATTCTCCTCCCGAGCGGGATGTCATTTGGACAGAATCTGGTGTTGAAGGTGCACATCGCTTTGTACAGCGTGTTTGGCGCCATGTGGCTGTGAGTGCTTCTATTTTAAAGGATGTGGCGCCTTGTGCAGGGCATCAGGGAGCGGCTTTGGAACTCTCAAAGGTCGCACATCGCACGCTCCACGCTGTAGAAGATGATTTGGAAAAATTCGCTTTTAATCGGGCTATTGCACGCCTTTATGAATTCTTGAATATTATGGCGCCGTTGTTAAATAGGATAGAAAGTGTTGACGATGAAATGAAAGCTTCTTTACGTCAAGCCATGGATTTTTTTCTTGCTATGATTGCACCCATGATGCCCCATTTAGCAGAAGAATGTCATGCTGCTTTAGGGGGAAAAAATTTAATATCTGCGCTTGCTTGGCCTATTTATGATCCCACGTTAACCGTTGCGGAATGCTATACTTTGCCAGTACAAATTAATGGTAAAAAACGTGGTGAGGTGAGCGTTGCAGCAACTGCTGATGAGGTGATGATTAAAGAAGCGGTTTTGGCGTTAGATTTTGTAAAGGCGCAGCTAATTGAAAAGCCTGTGAAAAAAATCATTGTTGTTCCACAAAGGATTGTGAATGTCGTTTTTTAGAAGTTCTATTCTTGTCATTTTAGCTGGTGTATTCACACTGTTGTGTGGATGCAAAGTTGAACCGCTTTACCGTCAAGAGTTGCAGAGTGCAATGACAATGGATTCTGCTTCTTATGGGAATCCTGCTTCTGGATACCCTTCTGGACAAGCTTCTTTGGGATTAGCGCAAAAGCTTGCTTCTATTGTTGTGGAAGAACCTTCGGATCGTTTTGGACAAATGGTGCGCAACCATCTGCTTTTTCTTTTGTATGGAAATGGTGCTAAACCTTCTCTACCTGCTTATCAATTGGCATTACAGATATCCGTCTTTACAAGAGAATCTATGCAGATAGAGGTTGATTTCGAGAAAAAGAGAAAGGGACGACCTTCTGTTGGAACTGTTATGAGCAGAGCTTCTTACACTTTGCAGGATATGAAAAATACTCTTGTTGCAAAAGGAACAGCAATGATGAATGCATCTTTTGAGCGACTTCGTCAAGAATATGCAACGCTGCAAGCAGAAGAAGATGCAAAAAAACGTGTTGCGGAAGAGTTGGCTGAACAGATCTTTTTGTTACTTTCAAAAGATCTTTCCAATAAAAATTCTAGATATTAAGCAATATTTTGTCCTGTTTTTTTCCAGTCGTCGAGGAATATTTGCAACCCTTTGTCGGTGAGAGGGTGTTTGACCAGTGCTTTTAAGATTGCTGGTGGAACTGTTGCAATGTCAGCACCACTGAGTGCTGCTTCTTTGACATGATTAACGGTGCGGATTGAAGCGGCCAAGATTTGTGTTTCAAAGTTATAGTTATCATAAATTGTGCGAATTTCATGAAGCAGTTCACTTCCATCATTTCCACAATCATCAAGTCTACCAATAAAAGGTGAAACGAATGTTGCGCCTGCTTTGGCGGCTAATAAGGCTTGATTGGCAGAAAAACAAAGGGTGAGATTTGTTTTTAGTCCTGCTGCTGTGAGGGCTTTACAGGCTTTTAATCCATCGAGTGTTAAAGGAAGCTTGATACAAATATTGTCGGCAATCTTTGCTAAAACAGCTGCTTCTTTCATCATGTTTTCAAATTCTGTTGCTGCAACTTCAGCAGAAACAGGTCCGCTAACGAGAGCACAAATTTCTTTTGTAACATCAAGAATATTGCGTCCTGATTTTAGGATAAGAGAGGGATTGGTTGTGACACCATCAACAAGGCTTAAATTCTGTAACTCTTGAATTTCTTCAATATTGGCGCTATCCACAAAAAATTTCATCTCTAACCTCTTCTTTTTAGCTTTATCCTATTTTTTGTTATGCGCTATTGTTGACTGCAAAAGCAAGAGAAAGAATTAATATCTGTGTAAAGAACAAGAATGCTATGGTGTTAATCATGTACCCGTTTTCGGTAAAGAAATATGATTTATCGTTTCCACACCCATTTCATAGTGTTACTCGTGATAAGGCATAGAATTCATTGCGTACCAATATTTTTGCGTATTGGCATCTTTGCGTAGCGGTGTTTTTATATTTATGGAAATAAGCTAGCATTATCAAACACTTTGCTCATTTCCTATTTGCGATTGCTCTTGATATTTGAGAGTGCATCATAAGATACCTTCCTTTTTTAGGGGGTATGTTTAACTTTGTTTTTGATGAAAGCGGATGGATTTATTTTGTCGTAAAACACTGTTGAAGAACGCCTGTAAAATTTTACGCATGAAGGGTTTTTTTATGGTCAATTACATTGATTTATTCTGTGTTCTCCATTCTTCAACAATACGCTTTTGTGCTGCTTGTATTGTTGCTTGATTCTCAATCAAGCTGAAAGATGTATACACGTGTTTTCACGTTTTGGCACAAAGCCAAGGTGAATATTGTAACGGCTCCATTTGCAATATTATTCTCCCTATAATTAAAATCATGGGATACTCTTTCATCAATAAGGATTTACAAATGTTCCTCGATGGGGTTGAAATGAGAAAAATTCATCGTATTGAGGGTTTTATTACAATAGGTAAAATGATGATTATATCTTTATAAATCAGTTTGTTGAAGATAAATTGAGATATGAGGCGGTAAAAAAATAAAAGTGTGCGTTGGGAAGAAGTCATATTATGGGATCGCTTTGTTGAAGGATGCACTTAACCGATAGCATGTTGAATGCTTAATAGTGATGCGCTTTATTTGCACAGAAGAATGGCGCTGTTTTTTTTGCTATAGAGTTTTTTATTATAGACGATGAGATTGGTTCTTTTATTGGCACTTTGGTGATGAAATGAGTATTAAAAAGAATTTTTGTTAGAAAAGTGTTGTAATCGGGGGGATTGAATCCTGCAATGAATTTTATAAGAGTGTTTAAAGATTAAGGTTTAGGCCTGTTGGTGTTCAATAGGTCGTAGATTGGTTTAAAAGATGAATTCAAACATGATAGAGGAAAAGATTGTATCCGTATTGGTTCCTCTTCCTGTTGCTCACGCTTATAGTTATAAAGTTCCATCTTCTATGGAGGTGAACGTTGGTTCCTTTGTTCGGGTTCCGTTGATGGGGCGTGAGCTTTGCGGTTTTGTTGTGGACGTTGGAGAGCAGACAGCCGATGGGCAAAAGTCTGCTCCTGTGGCGCGTGAAAAATTACGCTCTCTGCTTCATGTTTTTGATTGTCCCCCATTAAAGGCAGAAATGATCACATTTTTGCGTTTTGTTAGTCGCTATACAATGGCACCTTTTGGTCTTGTAGCACGATTGGTTTTGTCGGTACCGGCTGCTTTAGAGCCGGAAGCGCAGATGCTGGGTTTGCGATATTGTGGTGGAAATGTAGAACGTCTCACACCAGCGCGATCACGGATTTTGGAATTGGTGCGTAATGAGAAGATATGGACACGTTCTGGTCTGGCACATGCGGCTGGAACTTCGGTTTCTGTTGTTGAAGGTTTAAAAGCGCTAGGAATTTTTGAAGATGTTAAGGTTCCTGCTCCTGATCTTGTGGCAATGCCTGATCCTGATTTTTGTCCCCCTCAGTTGCAGGGAGCGCAAAATGAAGCAGCAACATTATTGCGGGAAGGTGTTTTATCTTCTCAGTTTCAAGTTTTTTTGCTTGATGGTGTTACCGGATCAGGAAAGACGGAAGTTTATTTTGAAGCGGTCGCTCAAGCCTTCAGAGGAGGTAAGCAGGTTTTAATTTTATTGCCGGAAATTGCTTTAACGCAGCAGTTTTTAGATCGTTTTTATGCACGCTTTGGCGCTGCGGCAGCAGAATGGCATTCTGATCTGACGCCACGTCGTAGAGAACGCGTCTGGCGGCAAGTTGCAGAAGGGCGGGTGCGTGTCGTTGCGGGGGCTCGTTCAGCACTTTTTCTTCCCTTTCATGAGCTTGGCTTGATTGTTGTCGATGAAGAGCACGATAGCGCTTATAAACAAGAAGAGCGCATTTTTTATCATGCGCGTGATATGGCTGTTGCACGGGGCTCTTTTGAGCATTTTCCTGTTATTTTATCTTCAGCCACACCGTCGATTGAAAGCCAAGCCAATGTTTTAAAAGGGCGTTATCAAAAGGTGCATTTACCTTCCCGTTTTAAAGAAGCTGCACTTCCACAGTTGCGGGTGGTTGATATGCGCCAAGGAGGGGTGCAAAAGGGGCGCTTTATTTCCTTTGCTCTTGAAAGGGCTTTAAAACAAACGCTTGATAAGGGCGAACAAGCTCTTCTTTTTCTTAATCGTCGTGGTTATGCACCTTTGACTTTATGCCGAATTTGCGGACATCGTTTTCATTGTACCGATTGTTCAAGTTGGTTGGTAGAACATCGTGCGCAAGGGCAACTGAAATGTCATCATTGTGGATATCATGAACCACTTCCTGAAGCCTGTCCTGAATGCGGAACCTTAGATCATCTCGTGGCTTGTGGACCGGGTGTGGAAAGAATTGCCGAAGAAACACAAATGCTTTTTCCTCAAGCGCGATCATTGATCCTTTCAACAGATCTCAAAGGAGGGATTGGGAAGTTGCGAAGCGAATTACAAGCCATTGCAAATGGCGATGTGGACATTATTATTGGAACACAGTTGGTCGCTAAAGGACATCATTTTCCCAAGCTCTCTCTGGTTGGCGTTATTGATGCTGATCTTGGTCTTGCCAATGGCGATTTACGCGCAAGTGAACGTACCTATCAGCTGCTTTCTCAAGTTACCGGAAGAGCAGGGCGTGTGGGATTGAAAAGTTTAGGATTATTGCAAACTTATCAACCAGATCATCCGGTCATCAAAGCCTTACTTGCATGCCAGCCAGAAGATTTTTACACACGTGAGATTGCAGCACGTCAGCATTATCATTTGCCTCCCTATGGGCGGCTTGCCTCTTTGATCGTGTCTGCACAACAGCGCCAAGCAGCAGAACATTATGCGCGCGCATTGCGTCAGGCAGCGCCACGGGAAAAAAATATCTTGGTTATGGGACCAGCAGAAGCGCCTTTGGCTTTGGTTCGGGGGCGTTATCGTTTTCGGCTTTTGCTGCAAGGACAGCGTTCTTTTGATATACAAGGGTTTATACGTGCAATGCTTAGCGGTACACCCAAAATGCCCAGTTCCGTTCGGGTTCAAATTGATATTGATCCGCAAAGTTTTTTCTAAAACCAGTATCGCATAAAGTGAAGGTCTCTTTGCTTAAGGTGCTTTACTTGAACTCTTATATTATTCAGAATAAGCATCCAAGCAGCAAAATATGATACATGTATTGCATTAAGTAGAGCCACGGGAAAAAATATCTTTGTTATAGAACCAGCAGAAGCGCCTCTCTTCTTCGAGGGCACTATCATTTCGGCTTTTACTTCTTTTTTGTATGAGGGACAGTATTCTTTTGATAGGCGGATTCTTTTTATAAGGGCTGAAAATGCTTAGCTGTACACCCAAAATACCCAATTCTATTCGCGTTCAAATTGATCTATGCTTTTTCTAAATCAGTGCAATATAGTGCCATATAAAGTGAAGCTATGCGGGCTTAATGAAGGGCGTGATTTTGATAAAAAAATTTGAAAAGAGAGAATTTGTCGATATTTGAAGCTTGTCCGGTATGAAAAATGATATATTATCATTATAAATCAATGTTTTGTATATTTAAAGAGTGTGCTTACAAGAAAATATTACTTGGTGAAATTTTTTAAAAGGAGTGGGTATTTGAAGAAAAAAGAGCAATGTTTTCTTTAATTTTTAGGAGGATATTCATTATTTTTTCTTTCTTATCAGTTTGAAATAATAGACTTTTTCAATCGCAGCTGCATCTCATTAAAGGTCTTGTGGTGATAAAGGGAGTGTTTTTGGGAGAAGAAGTATTTTATTATGGTGGCAAGGGCATTTGAAGAAAAATCAAAGAGAGTGAAAAAATCGCTCAGAGAATGTCAAAAAGAGGCATAAAAAAACTGTGATGCCATCCTGTATATCTAAAAAAAATGCTTTTCAAAAATATTTTGAATATTTTATTAAAATTTTTAAAAAGCAGCGATTTGTGGTGTTGCGAGTCGGCTATGTCTATGCTAGAAACCAAGTGATTTTTGTTCTAGGTTTTAAGAAAAAGATTCTTAAGATTGAGAATGTCTGTTTCATTTCATCTGATAACTATCAGAGAGTCGCTCAAGGGAAAGAGGCGGTATTTCGTGTCGGATTCATTTTCTCTCATACCGCTGCCGTTGGTAGATCAACGCTATGCGCAAGCGCTTTTTGATTGCGTTCAAGAAGCCGGAAACGTTGAAAAGGTTGAAAAGGCAGTAGAGGATCTTTTACTTGTTTTGGAGCATAAGGATTTAAAACGCTTTGTGCTTAGTCCATTCTTTTCAGTTAAAGAGCAAATTAAGGTGATGCAATCTGTTTGTGCAAACATCAAATTTGCTGATAAAAACGCAGGGCAGGTCATTGGTAATTTTTTACGCGTTATTGCAACAAACCGTAGGCTTAGTGCCGTATTTGGTATTTTACGTGCTTTCCAGCATTGTGTTGCACGCGCTCGTAGGCAGGTTACTGCGCAAATTGTTTCTGCATGCCCTTTAAGTTCTCAACAAAGACAAGAGTTGTGTGAGGCTTTGCAAGGTGTTGTTGGAGGAAAAGTCTTGCTGCACATCATTGTGGATCCAACAATTCTTGGTGGATTAATCGTTCGTGTGGGATCGTCTCAAATTGATACGTCTCTTCTCACAAAATTGTCTTCACTTAAGCTTGCATTGAAAAAAGAGGTCAGCTGATGGATATTAGACCATCTGAAATTTCAAAAATTCTAAAAGAGCAAATCAAAAACTTTGACCAAAAGGCTGAGGTTTCAGAAATTGGTTGGGTTCTCTCTGTAGGGGATGGTATTGCTCGCGTTTATGGTTTGGATAATGTCCAAGCAGGGGAAATGGTCGCCTTTCCAAACGGTGTGCGTGGTATGGCACTCAATTTGGAAGTTGATAATGTTGGTGTGGTCATTTTTGGCTCAGATCGTGATATTCGTGAAGGTGATTGTGTAAAGCGGCTAGGCGCTATCGTCGATGTTCCTGTGGGTCCCGCTTTGCTTGGGCGTGTGGTTGATGCGTTGGGAAACCCTATCGATGGGAAGGGGCCCATTAAAGCAACAGAGCGTCGTCGTGTCGATGTTAAGGCTCCTGGAATTATTCCGCGTCAGTCTGTCCATGAACCGATGTCGACCGGATTGAAAGCGATTGACGCACTCATCCCTATTGGACGGGGGCAGCGTGAATTGGTGATTGGTGATCGCCAAACAGGAAAAACAGCAATTTTGCTCGATACATTTTTAAACCAAAAACCTTTTCATGAGACAGGGGCTGGACGAGAGCAAGACAAAGTTTATTGTATTTATGTGGCTATCGGTCAAAAACGTTCGACGGTGGCACAATTCGTTAAAGTTTTAGAAGAACGTGGAGCGCTGGAATATTCTATTATTGTTGCAGCGACCGCTTCTGATCCAGCACCACTGCAATTTATTGCACCTCTTGCTGGGTGTGCTATGGGTGAGTATTTCCGTGATAATGGGCAACATGCTTTGATTGGTTATGATGACTTATCAAAACAGGCGGTGGCGTATCGTCAAATGTCTCTTTTATTGCGTCGTCCTCCAGGTCGTGAAGCTTATCCGGGAGATGTTTTCTATCTGCATTCGCGTCTTTTAGAGCGGGCTGCGAAGTTGAATGCGGAAAATGGATCTGGGTCGTTGACAGCTTTGCCAGTTATTGAAACGCAAGCAAATGATGTTTCTGCCTATATTCCTACAAATGTGATTTCGATTACTGATGGGCAAATTTTTCTAGAGACTAATTTGTTTTATCAAGGAATTCGTCCTGCTGTAAATGTTGGTCTTTCTGTATCACGTGTTGGTTCTGCTGCACAAATTAAGGCAATGAAGCAAGTTGCTGGCTCGATTAAAGGTGAATTGGCGCAATATCGTGAAATGGCAGCTTTTGCGCAGTTTGGCTCTGATTTGGATGCGTCAACCCAGCGTCTGTTAAATCGGGGTGCGCGTTTGACAGAGCTGTTGAAGCAGCCGCAATTTTCTCCACTCAAAACAGAAGAACAGGTGGTGGTTATTTTTGCGGGTGTGAATGGCTATCTTGATGCTTTGGCGGTTTCTGATGTTGCGCGGTTTGAGCAGGGACTTTTAGTGCTGTTGCGTAGTGATTATCAAGATCTCTTAAAGGCAATTGCTGAGCAAAAGCAAATAACAGATGAGCTGAAAGATAAGTTGATAACTGTTCTTGATACTTATGCGAAAAATTTCTCGTGATGAATTGATGGAATGCTTGAATGGCTTCACTAAAAGATCTTAGAGACCGTATCGCTTCGGTTAAAGCAACACAAAAGATTACCAAAGCTATGCAAATGGTTGCAGCGGCAAGGTTGCATCGTGCTCAAGAGGCAGCGCAGTCTGCACGCCCTTATGCGAAGAGAATGGCTGATATTTTGACCAGTGTTGCTGCTGATGTAGATGGTGTTGATGCGCCTACTCTTATGCGTGGTACGGGGCGCGATGATGTGCATCTTTTGGTGGTGTGTACTGCTGAGCGCGGTTTGTGTGGTGCTTTTAATGTGCAAATTGCTCGTCGTGCACGTGAACAGATTAAGGCATTGTTGGCGGCTGATAAAATAGTAAAAATTATCACTGTGGGTAAAAAGGGCGCGGATATTTTATCGCGTGATTACAAAGGTTTGATAATTGACCATATCGATTTGCATGCTGTAAAGCGAATTGGTTTTGCAGAGGCAGTGATGATTAGTCAACGGATTGTTGATTTATTCAATGAAGGCGCTTTCGATGTTTGTACGCTGTTTTATTCTGAATTTGTTTCCGTAATTAATCAGCGTCCAACAGCTTTGGATTTGATTCCAATGGTTGCTCCAAAAGCAACTGTTAGGGCAATAGATATTGTGGAGCAAACCGATCATAACAAAGGTTCACAATCGATTGTTTATGAATATGAACCTGATGCTGCGTCTCTTTTAGAGGCCCTTGTACCACGTAATCTTTCGGTGCAAATCTTTCGGGCTTTGCTAGAAAATGTTGCTGGTGAAATGGGCGCCAAGATGACAGCTATGGATAATGCATCGCGCAATGCGGGTGAAATGATTAGTAAATTGACGGTGGCTTATAATCGTCAACGTCAAGCACAGATTACGACAGAATTGATCGAAATTATTGCGGGCGCTGAAGCGCTTTAAATGGAGAAGGTAAGGATTGATGGTAAAAGCAGTAACCTCAAGCAAAGGAACAGAAAAAGGTGAAAAAAAGAAACCAGCTGCTCGTTCCAGCGTGAAAAAAGCCGCTTCGAAATCTCAAGTGGATGTAAAGGCTTCCTCTGTACCTGCGCGTGATGCAGCTAAAGATACACCTGTAAAAAAAGATACATCCGCAAAAAAAGAAGAGCGTGCAAAAGGCGCTGTTGGTGAAATCAAGCAGATTATTGGTGCTGTCGTTGATGTGCAATTTGAAGGTGAATTGCCAAATATTCTCAACGCTTTGGAAACAGAGAATTTAGGTAATCGCTTAGTATTAGAAGTTGCGCAGCATTTGGGTGAAAATACTGTGCGTACGATTGCTATGGATACGACTGATGGTTTGATGCGGGGCCAAAAGGTTGTGGATACAGGCACACAAATTAGCGTTCCTGTAGGAGAAGCAACGTTGGGACGTATTATGAATGTGATTGGGGAACCGGTGGATAATGTGGGACCAATCGCTTCAACCAAAACACGTTCTATTCACCAAGAGGCACCTGAATATGTTGAACAATCGACTGTTTCGGAAATTCTTGTCACCGGTATTAAAGTCGTGGATTTGTTAGCCCCTTATTCTAAAGGAGGTAAAATTGGCTTGTTTGGTGGTGCTGGTGTTGGAAAAACCGTTCTCATTATGGAGCTTATAAACAATATTGCAAAGGCACATGGTGGCTATTCTGTATTTGCTGGTGTGGGAGAACGTACACGTGAAGGAAATGATCTTTATTATGAAATGATCGAAAGCCGCGTGAATGTGAATCCAAAAGAGAATAATGGTTCAACGGAAGGGTCAAAGTGTGCCCTTGTTTACGGGCAAATGAATGAACCACCAGGAGCGCGTGCGCGTGTGGCTCTTTCAGGATTGACAATTGCAGAAAGTTTCCGTGATGAAGGACAAGATGTTCTCTTCTTTGTGGATAATATTTTCCGTTTCACGCAAGCAGGAGCTGAGGTGTCTGCTCTTTTAGGGCGTATTCCTTCTGCTGTGGGGTATCAGCCAACTTTGGCAACAGATATGGGGGCGTTGCAAGAACGTATTACTAGTACAAAAACAGGCTCTATTACTTCCGTTCAGGCAATTTATGTTCCGGCAGATGACTTGACGGATCCGGCGCCGGCAGCGTCTTTTGCTCATTTGGATGCAACAACTGTTCTTTCGCGCTCTATTGCGGAAAAGGGGATTTATCCAGCGGTTGATCCGCTTGACTCTTTCTCGCGTATGTTGGATCCATTGATTGTGGGGGAAGAGCATTACACTGTTGCTTGTCAAGTGCAAACCATTTTACAACGTTATAGAGCGCTTCAGGATATTATTGCTATTCTTGGAATGGATGAACTTTCTGAAGATGACAAATTGCTGGTGGGGCGGGCGCGTAAAATTGAACGTTTCCTTTCGCAACCTTTCCATGTTGCGGAAGCCTTTACTGGTTCACCGGGGAAACTCGTTCCTTTGGAAGAGACAATCAAAGGCTTTAAGGGGCTTTGTGCTGGCGATTATGATGATTTGCCAGAAGCTGCTTTTTATATGGTTGGTTCGATTGATGAAGCACTTGAAAAAGGAAAGCGTCTCATGGCAGAGGCTTCTTAGTAAGAAGCTTCTTATTCAAGAGAAAACTGTCATGGGTATTTTTCGTTAAAAAGGACGAGTCGTTGGAGAAAACGGAGAGTCCTTATATCGGGTATTGTGGAGACTTTTGTGGAAAACAATAGAGAAGAGCATTTTTTATTTGAGCTTGTATCGCCTGAAAAAATTGTGTTTTCAGAGCAGGTAGTGTCTGTTGTTCTTCCTTCAGCCTCAGGTTATTTGACAGTTATGGCGCACCATGCGCCATTGGCGGCAAGTATTGTGTTGGGCAGTGTTCGTGTTCGCACCTCTTTGGGTGAAAAATTATTTGCTGTATGCGGGGGTGTTGCAAATATTACCTTTTCAGGCTGCTCTTTATTGGTAGAGCACGTTGTGGCTGTAGAGAATCTTTCTTTTGATGTATTAGAACAGCAGATTTTGCAGATTCAAGCGACGTTAGAAGGAGGGACAAGTGATGAGGACAATCATAAAATAGAGGCTTTTTTCCAGCAGTTGTCAGCTGATGGTGCTGTGTTGATAGAAGCGTAGCAGAGTATACAGGAAAAGATGACATGAGCGGAAAAAAGAGTACGGTTGTGTCTGCTAAAAGGAGTGCAAAACCTTTTCCTCATCCTGGTCGTGTCTTTGCGGGACCTTTGCCAAAGTGCTTTGTTTATATTTTTGCTTCTCTTATTTTGCAATGGGCTTATGGTTTAGGGGCTAATATTGTTCAGTCTAACATTGTCCATCTTACGGGTGATTTTCATGCAACTTTGGCCGAGACGACATGGCTGGTAGCGGCTTATATGGCGCCAAATGTGAGTGTAGCGATTATGTTGATCAAAATCCGCTATCAATTTGGGCTGCGCGCTTTTGCTGAATTATCAATTCTTGGCTTTGTTTTGGTTTGCGTGTTGCAGCTCTTTGTTACGGATTTGCGTTCTGCATTGATTATTCGCTTTTTTGCTGGGATTGCTGCTGCTCCTTTGGCTTCGCTTGCGCTGCTTTATATGATGGAGGCTTTTGCTCCAGCAAAGAAGTTTACTGTTGGTCTTAGTTTGAATTATATGAATGCGGCTTTAGCGGCACCTTTATCACGTTTGATTTCTCCTGATTTGCTGGAAAATGGTGGTTTTTCCAGTCTTTCCGCTCTGGAAATGGGGTTGGTTCTTATCAGCTTGGTCTGTATCTATACTTTGCCTCTTACTCCTGTTGTGCGTAGTAAGGTTATTCAAAAATTAGATTGGATAAGCTATGGTTTGATTGCTCTTGGTCTTGGATTAAATGCTGTGATCATGTCTGTTGGCATATTGTATTGGTGGTATGAAGCACCATGGATTGGTTGGGGGCTCGCACTTGCTATTTTCTCGTTGGCTATTGCTATTATTATTGAGCTTAATAGAGAAAAACCGTTGATTGATCTCCGTTGGATTTTCAGTAAAGAAATGGTCCAATCTGTTTTTATTTTATTTATTTTTCATGTTTTTTTATTGGAGCGGTCAAATTTGCCCGTAGGGTTTTTTAATCTTTTTGGTTTGCTCAATCGTGAGATGGCGCCCATGTATCTTGCGGTGACATTAGGGATTCTGTTAGGGGGGGCTGTTTGTGTCTTTTTTTTACGGGCGGGGCGTGAGGATTATTTTTATTTGTTGTCTTTGGGTTGTTTGGCGTTAGGAGCTTATTTAGATAGTCATGTAAACCATTTAACGCGCCCACAAGATATGATGTTGAGCCAAGGGTTGGTGAGTTTTAGTTATGCACTTTTTTTGCCTCCGGCTCTTTTCAAAGGGTTTGTGATCGCTGGTGAGCGAGGACCGCGTTACGTTTTAAGTTTTATTGCTGTTTTTTTGCTAACGCAAGTGACAGGGGGATTGATGGGGTCGGCTTTTTTTGGCAGCCTTCAGTTTTATTTTGCCCATAAGAACTTTGAGTCCTTAACACAAAATATTATTATTACTGATCCGCTTATTTCTGGTGAGATGAATACTTTATTTTCGCCTTCTTATGGTGTTTCTGTTCCCAATGGCTTGAGAAGTGAGCAGGGTACTTCTATGTTGATAGAGAAATTTAAGTTAACAGCAAATATTTTTGCTTATGATGACGTTTTTCGGCTTTATTTTTATATTTCAATGGTTGTATTCGTTATTTTTCTTGTCACAATGATTGTTAAGTCATGCTCTTTGCGTGCATTAGAAAAGTAGAGTAATGTCATAGAAAGAGGGGTGCAAAAAATGATAAAAAAATTACGGTCAAAAGCTACGATTGTTGCATTCCTATCGGGCATTACGGGTGTTTTGCTGATTTTGTGGGCTTGGAGGCTTCCTCCTTTTGTGAGTAACATTCAAATAACGGATAATGCTTCTATTAAGGGCAATGTTACTCTGGTTAGTTCACAGATCTCTGGGGTGATTGCACGGATTTATGTGCAAGATTATCAACGTGTTGAAAAGGGAATGCTGCTTTTTGAGCTCGATGATTCTCTTTTTCGGCAGCAGCTTGCACGGGCACAGGCTGTTCTCGATTCAAAAAATGCAAAACTGGCAAGTATTGAATTACAAGCACAGCTTTTGCAGGGCGAAATTAATACAGCAGAGGTGGAATTGGCGCGTTCACGAGCATTTTCCAATGTTGTTCCAGATAGTAAAAAGTTAGGTTTTGGTGATGCGGCAAGTTCTGTTTCTCGTCCTCTTTCACAACTCTTGACAGCTCTCGAAACAAAACGCCAATTGCAAAAACAATTGGATCTTGAACGGCAAAGTTTACAGTCAGAAATTGCGGGAGCGAAGGTGAGTGTTGAGTTGGCAAAACTTAATCTCGATCACACAAAGATTTTATCTCCTCGAACAGGCTATATTGGATTAGTTGGAGCGCGGGTAGGGCAATATGTTATGCCAGGGACACAATTGGTCTCTGTTATTTCTGATGATATTTGGATTATTGCTAATTATAAGGAAACGCAACTTTCTCAGATGCGTGTGGGACAACCGG
Source organism: Bartonella sp. AA23NXGY (assembly GCF_042197165.1). Lineage (NCBI taxonomy): Bacteria > Pseudomonadati > Pseudomonadota > Alphaproteobacteria > Hyphomicrobiales > Bartonellaceae > Bartonella > Bartonella sp. AA23NXGY. Next base: position 48,220 of record NZ_JBHIRO010000006.1, read on the forward strand.
TTGTTTTTTCTGTTGATGCATTGAACAACAAAAAGTTAACAGGGCGTGTGGTTCGTTTTGCACCTGCTACAGGCTCAGAGTTTTCATTGTTAAAAACGGATACGACAATTGGTAATTTTATCAAAATTGCGCAACGTATTTCAGTACGGATTGCTTTAGATCCTGGGCAGGAAGGAATTGAAAAACTCATTCCTGGCATGTCCGTGGTTACCTATGTAGATACTTCGCAGCGAGTCGATTCTGGAGGATGAAATTTTGGGTTTTTTCAGTTTAATTTTTGCGTCATTTACTTATAGCAAGTGGTTGTTTACATTGGAAGATTTCGTTTGGTTTGCTATACTAAATGTTTTAAAGCTCTTAGGCTTCTTATACTTTTATGTCATGATGTAAAATAATGTTCCTTAGAATATTAAAGCGCATGCATCTTTACTCACTTCCATTTCTTTTGAACTAACTTAGTAGGGGGGGGGAGTATTGGAAGCTTTGCCTGTGGTTTTGCACAACACTGTCCTTTGAGGTGTGGTGTCACCGCATGTTTGGAAGATGGGGGTAGGGGGGATGCCAGATAAAAAACTGGATTATAGACTGGGTCGGATGGGAAACTTATCCTTTTGGGTGAGGGCGTAAAGTTAGGAGGAAGACGTAAAGTTTATATTTTGTAAACCATAAAAATGCCCGTTTTAAGGCGGGCATTAAAAGGGAAGGTTATTGGTTGTGTTATTAATTTTTACGGATCAGTAAGAAGCTTACTAAAACGACTCCTGCTGCTAATGCGAGGGTTTTTTTAGGATTTTCTTTCGCTTTTTTCTTTAATTCTGTAGCATGTTCGTTGAGGTGATAAAGTGCGTGACGGCCTTTTTGTTTCCATGTGTTAAACAGCTCAGAAATATTTTCAAAGCTATCATTTTGAAAACTCCAATGATTTACGGGGACCAGCTCTCTTTTTAATTGTGCTATACGTTTTTTAATTTTAGCATTTTTTCTATGGGGTGAAAATAGACACATTTATTGACTCCTTCATGTGTTAAATTGTTGTGTGACAGTTGGGATGGTGTTTGGGGTTTTGCTATAACGGCTTGAACATTGAAAGGTTGCATTGATAATGCCGCGCGTGGGTGAGATGAGAATTAAAAGTTTGGGTTTAATGAGGCATTTCTTAATGTTCTTGAGTTCATTTCGTGATGGTGTTTGTTAAGGATGTAAGGTAAAAATTTTTACAAAATGGTGTAAGATTCATTCATAAAGATGGTGGGCGATGTCTTCATTTTTTTGTTTGTTTAAAGTGTTGGGATAGCTTTTGGCACTTGAAATAGTTTATAAGGAGTTTTTATCTATCTATTCTCTTGTGGCTGTAGGGAGTGGTATTGATTGATTCAATTAAGAAGATTTAAAATGAGGAAATCTTACGATATTTGGGGTTGCTATTCAAATTTGTAAAAAATAGATTATTATAAATCAATATGTTGGATTAATTTGGCGATGTCTTTCATGCATTTTTAAAAATTGCGCTTTGATAGGCGTTATCTGTTGTGTTGTAAAACATTGTTTTGTGGTGACGTTGATTAAGGTATCGGCATGCAACTTAAAAATACAGTATTGTCTCTGTTTTGTTTCAGTTTCTTTTTGAAGCAACCAAGTGTAGAAGTATAAACTTGAACAGAAGTAGTAGAACTTATCCGGTGCGTCTATAGAATGAATCTACCTATGAATTGTATTGCATCAGTGTTAGTAGGTAGAACCTTTTGAGAGCAATCTGTTAAGATTGGTGGGCGGTGTAATTTTCGTCCTTTGAAGCGCGGAGGAAGTCAATGTAAATAATGATTGATAGCGCAGGTTTTAAAAATTTGAGGACTTGATGAGTACGACCTATTTTTTATCTAAACCACTTGAGCGTCGTCGATCTGTTGGTGTTGTTGTTGGTGATGTGATTATTGGGGGGCAGAGCCCGATAGTTGTACAGTCAATGACTAATACAGATACCGCTGATGTTGATGCAACTGTTTCTCAAGTAGCTGCTCTTTGGCAAGCTGGTTCACAATTGGTTCGAATTACTGTTGATCGCGATGAAGCGGCGGCGGCTGTACCAAAAATACGGGAGCGATTGGAGAGGTTAGGATTTTTTATCCCATTGGTGGGGGATTTTCATTATATTGGTCATAAGCTTTTATCTGAGCATCCTGCGTGTGCTGAGGCGCTTGCAAAATATCGCATCAATCCTGGAAATGTTGGTTTTGGCGCAAAAAAAGATCGTCAATTTGCAGAAATTATAGAGATTGCTTGTCGGTATCATAAACCTATTCGCATTGGCGTGAATTGGGGCTCTCTTGATAATGCGTTGTTAACACGGCTTATGGATGAAAATGCACAGCAAGAAAATCCTTTATCGGTTGCTGAAGTGATGCGGGAAACTGTTGTTCAGTCGGCTTTGCTTTCGGCTGCTTTAGCAGAAGAGTTAGGATTGGGGCGTGATAAAATTATTCTTTCTGCTAAAGTGAGTGATGTCCAAGATCTTATTGCTGTTTATACCACCTTGGCGGCGCGTTGTGATTATGCTCTTCATTTGGGATTAACGGAAGCTGGGATGGGAACAAAGGGCATTGTTGCTTCTTCGGTGGCTTTGGGTATTTTATTACAGCAAGGGATTGGTGATACGATACGAATTTCCTTAACACCAAAACCTGGTGGTGATCGGACACGAGAAGTAAAGGTGGGGCAAGAACTTTTGCAAGTGATGGGGTTTCGGCAATTTTTGCCTGTTGTTGCGGCTTGTCCTGGTTGTGGGCGCACAACCTCAACGGTCTTTCAACAATTGGCACAAAAAATTGAAGCAGATTTATACAAAAATATGCCTGTTTGGCGTGAAAAATACCCTGGCGTTGAAAGCTTGAAGGTTGCTGTGATGGGATGTATCGTCAATGGACCGGGGGAGTCAAAGCATGCGGATATTGGAATCTCTTTGCCTGGAGTGGGGGAAAGTCCTGCGGCACCTGTTTTTATTGAGGGACAAAAGGTAAAAATTTTACGGGGTGATCACATTGCTGAAGAATTTGAAGCGCTTTTGAGTGATTATATTCATACACGCTTTGGGCAAGGTTGAGGTAAAAATCGCATAAGGTTGAAGTAAAAAGGGTGTGTCGTTTTTTTTTAAACAAGCTGTCTTCAATGTGAAGATGGTGCTGTTGTATGCTGCTTTAGCTATGGTCAATACTGTTGTTGGTTGCTTATTATTTTAGGTAAAACCAGATGATATGCCTGTTTTAGAATCAGAAGCTTATGAAGGATATTAATGAGTTTGAGTGTGTTAAGACTATTAAGCAAAACGATATGAATACTTTAAATAGATCCGTAAATGTTGTTGCTGGTTTTTTGGCTGCTCTTGAGACAGTAAAATATTTAACGGATTCTTCAAATATCAAATTATAGAAAGAACATTGTTTATTGATTTTTCAGGCATTTTCCCAGCATTTTTTGGGGTATCAAATTGATAGGATTGGAAATCCTTATAGCGATTATAGTCCTATTTGTCGTAAAATGTAAGCTTTTATATTGATATAAAATGATGTATACGGGTGCCTTTTTTGGCGTTATTGGGGGAGTGCATGACAAGTATATTAGCGTTTGGCTTTTTATTTAACGGTATAAGGATTTTAACTGGCGCCTTTATTGTCTTTTATATGCTTGAAAAAGGCTTAACGCTTATTGATATAGGTGTCATTAAGTCGTTTCAGGCTTTTATTATGATGGTTACCGATATTCCTCTGGGATATTTTGCTGATCGAAAAAGTTATAAAATATCGATCGTTTTGGCAGCGGCTTTTGCTGCCACATGGCTCTTTCTCATGGGATTTTCTACAAGCTTTTATGGTTTTCTTTTGGCAGAAACTTTTAATGCCTTATCGCTGACATTAATTGCTGGAGCCTATAATGCTTTACTTGTTCAATATGCAAAAGAAAAATTGACATCCACTAAAAAAGTGCTTGGTTCCAGCTCTCAATATAATTACATCGGCATGTTTATATTCAGTTTAATCGGGGCATATTTTGCTGATTATTCTAGCCAATATATATGGTATATCGCGGCGTTTTTAATGTTGATGACGACACTATTTGGTTTGTTTTTTCTTGATGACTTGAAGGGGGAGAAAAAACCAAATAAAGCGAATTCTCTCATTTGTGAAGCTAAGGAGATGTTATCTATTTTTATTAAAGTTCCTTATATCTCTTTATGCTTTTATTTTTCATTGATTTTTTTCAATATATTCTCGCAGTATTGGCAGTGGATATTTAAAGATCATAATATTAATGTCACTTATTTTGATCTTGGTGTGACATTTTCATTGATATTGCTCTCTCAGCTCTTGGCTAGTTTTCTCTTTACAAAACTAAGTGAAAGAGTGAATTTTATTTTACTGTTGTTTCTTTCGGCTTTACTGATTTCTACAGTCGCTTTCTTTGAACCAAGAAAAGAAATGGCTGTCATTTTAGTCTGTATGATTTTTTATCTCATTAAGTATACATATCTTCGTGTAGAAGTTATCTTGCACGATAGTATTAGTGATCATTTCAGGGCTACATATGAATCTTTCTTGTCAACCGTTGGGAGATTTAGCTTATTGGTATTTTTTTACATGAGTGCGTATATGGTCAATATATTTGGCTTTTTCTCACTCGTTTATATTTTTGCTATTTATTTATTGATTTACTTGTTGGCGGTATTTTTTTTAGAAGGAACTCTCAAAAAAGTTCAGTGAAAATATTAACTTATTACGATATGTATTTTATAGGGTTTCATAGTGGGGCAAGGCTTTTATTTATTAAGGCGCATCGTTGTTTTTGCATGTTGAATGAGAAAGCTGAATAGTCTCAGTTATTCTTATTTAAAATCTATGTATGTTGAAGCAATCAAAGTCACCTGCTTGTACGTTATAAGTGGGCGTGGCATAACAATCATTACAAAAGAAATGAAAATGCTGCTCATGAATATTGCACAAAGAGTTGCTGACAAGAGTGGACGCTGATAAAGAAAATGATTGTGCCAGATTATATGCTTATTAAGGAATGGTGATAGAGCAGTTTTCCCATTTTCATTGGTTCCTTGCTGGTAACCCTTTATCTCATTAGAGCTAATTTAAGCAGTCGGACAATTTATAGCCTGTCCTCATAAGAATTCCCGTATGATCGATTTTGATATTTTGATGATCTATTTTATTGTTGGTATATTTAGCGGATTTTACCATTGCCTCCTTTAAAATATCAATCATCTTGTTGAGATAATTTTTTTACGTTGTACATTCTCATTTTTGAGTATTTTCTCTTTGATTGTGGCGTTAGCTCTGTATTTTCTGATGTTAGAAAATACTCTTATCCAGATAATAAACTTATCTATGGAAACTTTGAATGATATCTCCCCTCGTTGAGAGGGAATAAAACCAAGTACAGAAATATTGTTGAGTACAATTTGCTATAAATAAGCCACAAGAAAACAGCATATATTGATATATTTGATAGGAATCTGTTAAGCCGTACAAATTATGGTCATTAAAAGGTAAAGCGATGAAATCGTTATCCATAACGCGTGTTGTAACATTTATAACTCTTTTTTTGTATCTGTGTTGTTGGGATGTACGCGCGTAGATAGTCTAGAGTAGTATAATAAACTTTACGAAGAATATATAAGTGAAAAATACGAGGCTTTTGAACATTTTCAAAAGCAAGAACAAGCAAGAAATTTCGTCTATAGCCGTGGCTATCAGAATATCGTACCAAAGTTTGACATTATACGGCATCGTCACATACTGATTGTTTTATGTGGACGTTTTGTTAATTTATTGCGTGGTGATTATAATGAATGGATATCAGCAGATATGTTACTCAATGTCATAAGCAGTTTGCGTTATGACTATAATTGGAGAGAAAGCGATTTTATCTGGGCTTATAATATGTCTATGAATTCTACCGACCCCATGATTGATTACGCGAAAAAGTTTCTTAATTCTTCAAGTGAAAATGGCATGAGTTTCAAAACACAAATGATTGATCTCGTGTCGAGTATGAGGACCGGTGATGATGAAAATGTTAAACAAATAGCGCGTTTTTGCATAGAGCTAAACACGATATATGACATGATGAAACCAAGAAGAATTTACAAATGACATTGAATGGATAATGAGAAAAATTCTCTCGAAGGATATTCAATGGCTATAATACTCTTGATAATTGCGGCATTTTCTTGGCCATGTTGCATGTTTTTTTATTATGGCTTCAAAAGGTGGACATATTTTCCAGCTTTTACAACAGGCATAGGTTCACTTACAATGATGCTTTTCATCTTAATAAGAAAATTGCACTTAAAGGAGGAAATTTGCACTTGGATTGAAAAAACTACTTATCACAAATTAGATTGCGCTATTATATATAATAATAAGGACTTTTTTTATCTTTCTGTTGCAATGATCATTCTCTGTTTAATCTTATCAATTCTCTTTTTATGTGATGAATTGAATAAACGAGATAAAGAGCGTGATGAATTAAAGTTGTACAGTGATCAAGATTATTATTAAATTGAAGTTATTACACAATTTTGTAAATAAAAATGTTTCTGCTTTTGAAGGAGCATGCCGACACAATTATTCACTTTTCTCGCCCCTAATGTTGCGGACAGCCCTTGGCTTTTAAGACGGTTCATAAGAGGCATTTTTTTAGTTTTTTCTTTGATGTTTTGCCCCACACGGCTTTTCCCGCTTGTGACGTGCAAGCAAATGATTTTGATTGATTTAACATACACAGATTTGAAATGAGAGAATCTTATGATATTCAGGGTTCTTATTCAAGTTGAAAAACCACAAATTATGATTATAAATCAATGTGTTGTATTATTCTTGCTAAGAAAAGAGAGATCGGTAATAATACTGCTTTGGTCTTTCGTTCTATTGAAATTAGTGGTTTTATTTATCCTGTTATGCCGTAACATACTGTCATTTGAGGGGTGGTGAAGGTAGCCTGTTTGATACATTAAGTATTTTAAGAAGTGCATGGTGAATATTCTTAAGTCTGTTTATTGCGTCTTTAGTTTAAGTGAATCGCATGCGTGGAAAACGAGAGAAACCTACTCGGTAGGACACTAGACTGTTTACAGAGCAGATTAGGTTAAAAGACTTTGTTCTTTGAGGGTGGCATAAAAATCAAAATAGCCATTATATTCATTTTTTTCTGATATTTTAAATACGAGCTTCAAAAAAATGATGCCTAAACTAAACAACGAGCACTTTTGTAAAAGTGTTTTTAGAGAGCAAGTAATACACGAGTGAATTTACAGAATATAACCATATTTGATCTTTTACAACAAGATAGCGTGGAAAGGCATAAAAATTACGACTCTTTACTGAGGGCAGTGTACTCCTAGGGTTGGCAATAAACAACAGATGACTTTGATAAGGCTACAAAGCCAATCGGCATTTTTATTGTTTTTTGCGGGTTTATAAAATGCCTTGTTTTATTACTTATTCTGTTTATTTTTTGCCTTATCGTTAGAAGATTAAAGACATAAAGGAGAAAACGAGTTTTTCTCTTTCCGGTTGTTTTTTATTCGGCTTTAAAGCACCCACTACCCACTGTAATATCTTTTAAAACATGGTGATTACGCATTGTTTTACATTTTGTTTCTTTTAGTCTTTAATGAAAGGCATTTTTCATGCAAAATAGGATACCTAGAATGCATTTGTGTTATAAATTTACGCGGCTTGTTTTAATGAAATTCCTCTTAAGATTTGTCGCACCCATTTCATGATAAGGACTATAATGGAGATTAATGGTAATGTTTCTTGGAAAAGTCTATTATGCATTCAATAAATATGACGGTGTACACTATGTACAATAGGTGGATGAAGTTTAATTTTGGCGTATTGCACTAAAGTGTGCTGCTTGTTGGAGGGGGAGTGCTTTAGCGCCAAAAGGATGTAAGAATGCTTCTGCTTTACTGATGAGTGTATCTCGCTTTTTTTGGGTTTCTTTAATGCCGTAAAGATGAACAAAAGTGGCTTTTTGTGCCGTTTCATCTTTCCCAGCCGTTTTTCCTAGGGTTTGCGTGTTGGCGGTGACATCAAGAAGGTCATCGGTTAATTGAAAAGCTAAACCAAGATAGGTACCAAAATCAGTAAGTTTTTCAGTTAATTCTTTAGATGCATTGCCAATGATGGCACCTGCTTGGCAAGCAAAGCTTATCAGGGCTGCTGTTTTCATGTGTTGTAGAGTGATGATGTCAGTACTTTCTTGCGGTCTTTTTTCAGCTTCAAGGTCCAGCATTTGTCCACCTAACATACCGCCAAGTCCTGCCGATTGTGCAAGAGACGTGATCAGCTTGATTCTAATATCTGTAGATAAAATACTAGCTTTATGAGCAATAATTTCAAAGGCAAATGTTAAGAGGGCATTGCCTGCTAGAATTGCTGTTGCTTCATCAAATGCTATATGGACGGTGGGTTTTCCACGCCGGAGTATATCGTTATCCATAGCGGGAAGATCATCATGAATGAGCGAATAACAATGGATACATTCTAAGGCACATGCAACATCAAGAGAATGTTCTACAGGGACGTCAAAAAGTGCAGCACTTTGAATTACAAGAAAAGGACGCAAGCGTTTTCCACCGTTCAGCACACCATAGCGCATGGCTTTGATTAAGTTTTTAGGGCGTGAAATTTCACCATTTTGGATTTGATCACTTAACAGGGTATCAAGCCGTTTTTCAACGGTGTCTCTATGTTTTGCAAGAAGGGTGGTAAATTCGTGCATTCTTGCTTCCTTTGTTTTTACAAAAATGAAATTATGAAGTTTAAAGAGAAAGGTTGTCGCTTTTTCTTGTTTTCATAAATTGGCGTCGTTTTTTATTAAAAATCAACTTCTCTTTTTATCCGTATCTCTACTGTATGCGCAAATCCCTTTTTAAACCAAATAAAAATTGAATGAAGGGCTTATAAAAAAGCTTTCATTGGTGTATAAAATTCTTAAATTTTGCAGTGTTTTTGATATTCATTTGATTATTGTGACACCATTTTTGATAACAGGAAGGTCATTTTTGGTAAGAGGAGGATCATTTTGACATTGCCTCTTCTTTTTTATCAGTGTATAATATCCTCGAATTTTATGGTGTTTTAAATGAAGCATTGTCATTTTTGACATTGCTTTTTCTGTTTTAATGGATTTGGAGTGTCTTTTTATGGCTGTACCTAAACGAAAAACCTCTCCAGCGAAGAGGGGCATGCGCCGTTCGGCTGATGCTCTGAAGGCGCCGACTTATATCGAAGATAAAAATTCTGGTGAATTACGTCGTCCTCATCACATTGATTTGAAAACGGGAATGTATCGTGGGCGTTCCGTTTTAGTGGTTAAAGACTGAGCGTTTTCTTTCTTTTCCAGAGGTGAACTTCTTTTATTGCATCGATCAATACACGCTTGGGGCGTGCATTTTCGCTTTAAGATGAATGTTGAGGTTCCCTTGCATCGTCTTCTATCGATGTGGAACAAGGAATATATCGTGGGCGTTCTGTTTTAGTGGTTAAAACTTTAGCGTTTTCTTTCTTTTCCAGTGGTGAACTTCTTTTATTTCATCGATCAATGCACGCTTGGGGCGTGCATTTTCGCTTTAAGATGAATGTTGAGGTTCCCTTGCATCGTCTTCTATCGATGTGAAACAGGGAATGTATCGTGGGCGTTCTGTTTTAGAGGTTATAAAACTTTCGCGTTTTCTTTCTTTTCCAGTGGTGAACTTCTTTTATTTCATTAGTGAATGCATTGGGTAAGATGCGTTTTTCACTTTTTCTTGAGAACATGTGTGGGATAAAGTTTTGCTGTAGAGAAATGATTCTATTGTGGGAGATGATTTTCTTGTTTTCTTGAGAGGCTATAAGGGATTGCTTGTATCAGTGTCTTTTATGATGACTTCGTTAAGAGCTTGGGTATTGATATAAGTTAGCTCAGTAATAGAATCATTTTGTATCGCACTTAATCTTTATTGACTATAGAGAGAATCCTATTAGACCGTAAAATATCATCGTTTAAGGCGGTTGATCTATGTAAGGCTTTAAGCATACCGGTATTTTTTATGAGAATATTTAAGGCAATGGTTTGTCTATAGGCTTATATTGTGACATGTGATTCTCCTTAAAAAAATAGAGATCGACATCACATTGATTTATAAAGATCATTTGTTGTTTTGCGCCTTGAATGGAAGGTCTATCGTAGGATTTTCTCATTTCAAATTTTTCCCTATGTTGAATCAATGACAATCACTTGCTTTTCGGTCACAAGTGGGGCTGGCATGTGGGTGAAAACTCTATAAAAAGGAAAAATGTTTATAATGAATATTTTCAAATGTAAGAATTGTTGTAACATTGGGGTTAAGTGTATGCTGATGCCAGCGTGCTTTCTTATGAGCAGAAAAGAGAAAACCGTTACAAGACAGAAGGTGTACACATTCAATAACCTTTAGTGCTTTTTATGATAAAGGTATATGAGACTTTTCTATGAATATCACGCTGTCTTTTCATATTTTTGAACTAAAAATTGTCCATATATTTTTCGTATTTTTGTGAATATAAGGGATTTGTTGCGAACAGCTTGTAAAAATAAGTAAACTTAAAACCAGATATGTTATGTGTGGGGGTGAGCAAAGTATTTTATCAAAGCCGGTACGATTCTCCAGTTCATAGCTGGTTTATGAATGATTTTATAGTGTTTCTTACCTAAGTTTATGATTTTTTTGTTATCTGTTCATCACTAGACAACATATTGATTTATATATATAATTCATTGTTTTTCATATTGAATTAGAACCCCGAATAACGTAAGATTCACTCATTTCAAATCTCTCTATCTAGAATCAATCAAAACCACTCGTTTGCACGTCACAAGTGGGATGAGTGTGTGGATAAAATTTGTATAAGAAAGGACTAGAAATGGTTCTTATGAATCGTCTTAAGAGCCAAGGGCTGTCGTAACACCCACGAGCTGGAAAATATAATGATGGTACCGGCTTGCTTCTTCACAAACGTAAGAGATGGGGGTGGTCAATGGATTTACCGTTATACCTTTCACGGGGGCCGCGAAATGGGCTTGGGAGCGTTGCGAGATGTTTCTTTAAACAAGTCCGTGAATTGGCAATTGGGTGGGGTGCTGTTTTACGTGAGGGGCGTGACCCCATTAAAGAACGCGATAAACAAAAGTGTGAGGCAATGCGTAATCTCCATTATTTAAAAAACATTGCTCTAGATGCTTTTGAAAGCCGTAAAGCTGAATTAAAAAATGATGGTGAAGCTTGTAATTGGTTTTTACATTTACGCCTCCATATTCTCCCCAAATTAGGCTGTCTACCCGTTTCAGAGATTACGCAAACAGAGATACGCAATACCCTTGCCTCTATTTGGCATGCAAAAGCTGCAACAGCAGATAAAGCACTGAAGCGTCTTAATCGTTGTCTTAAGCATGCGGTTGCTTTGGGTTTGGATGTTGATTTACAAGCAAAAAAAAGCACGCGCACTCTTAAGGTAAGCAACGCTATAAAACTATTAATAGACTAGCCATGGATTGGAAAGATGTTCCTGCCTTTTATCAGTTACTCTGTAAAACACAAAACATAACACGACTGGCTTTGCGTTTGCTTATCCTGACAGGCGTTCGTACTAATCCTTTGCGTCATATTCGTGAAGATCAGATTGAAGATGATAACTGGACAATTCCTGCTGAGAATATCCAATCTTTAGCGGTCTGTTTAAAATAGAGATTGAGACTTTTAAGAGTTCTATGAATCGTTCTAGATTTTTTGTGTCCGATTGGAGTAAGAATATTGCATATATTTCGTAATCTCTGAAATAAGAAACCTCATTTTGGAAAAATATGAAATTGAAAGGGGCAATGCTAACGTTCATTTTTATTGTTATTTTTTAAGTTAATTTTACAGCTTTCAAAAGTATTTGGAATGCCTTTTACAGAATGGAGATGATGGTTTTAGTTCATGCTTTTTTTATCGCGTTTTTTAATGGGGGGAATGCTTCTCATGCAAAATAGAGTGCCCAAGACAAAATATGCTTATGTTGTACTGTCACGCTTTTTTTAAAAGGAATATTTTTCAATATTTGTGGCATCCATTTTATGACGGTGTTTTTGAATGTTCCAATGGTTTTGTAGAAGGGGGTAAATGGTAAAGTTTCGGTGTAGTGTATAAACGGCACTATGATCTTTACGCTTAATAAAAAAGCAAGCCTGCAGCCTTACACATCTTGCCAGATTCCAATGTTGGTATATCCTTTGGTGCTTGAGACAGTGTCTCGCTCTTTTTGTACAGTTTTTACCCACAGATCAGCTCCACTTGTGATTGACAAGCAAGTGATTTGATTGCTTCAACATGAGAGAAATTTGAAATGAGTAATCTTACCATATTCAAGATTCTAATTTAATATGAATAATGCTAGATTATGATGATTAATCAGTTTGTTATCTATGAAGAAAGAAAATGAGGAAGAGGAATTTGTCGAAAAGTTAGATTGTTTATAGATTGGCGCTGGTTAAGAAACTTTGTCCTTAAGGGCAGAGAGGATGTTAAAAAATAAAACCAGCTTTTCGCTGGTTTTATCGAAATATCATCATTATGATGAAAGAGTGTATTATGCAGCGTAGACAGCTTTACTGTTTTCATCTGTTTCTTCTCTCTCAGTTTTAAACTCGCGTTCCGGCTTGTTGGAGAGATGCATCTCTATGAGATTGATAGCTTCTGTTTCAGAAAGACTATTAATAACCGCAATTTCGCGGGCCATTCTTTCAAGAGCAGCTGTATAAAGTTGGCGCTCAGAGTAAGATTGTTCAGGCTGTAGATTAGAGCGGAAAAGATCACGGACCACTTCGGCGATACAAATAAGATCTCCTGAGTTGATTTTAGCATCATATTCTTGTGCACGACGTGACCACATGGTCCGTTTAACGCGTGCTTTTCCACGTAAAACTTTTAAGGCACGTTCGACAGAATCACTAGCAGATAATTTACGCATTCCAACGGAAAGGGCTTTTGCAATGGGGACTTTGACATCCATCTTATCTTTCGCGAAATGAATGACAAAAAGTTTTAATTTATGTCCTGCAACTTCTTGATCTTCAATCGCTATAATTTGTCCTACTCCATGCGTAGGGTAGACGATATATTCAGAGGTTGCAAATTCTTTGGTCTTGGAAGACGTTCCATGTTGGGATGCCATATTTTAGTTTACTCCCTTATGATCAACAAATGTATCGGAAAACAGGTTATAAACCTGAGGGTTGAGTTTTCTTTAACCAAGTATATTGTACCAATTAAGTGAGCATAAAAGCCGAGTACTTTTAAATCAAAAAAAAATACACCGCTTTACTATAACAAGCAAAGAAAAATACTTAGAAAGATGATCATGTTAAAATAACACTAACATCAAAATTTAAAAGAATCAATCATTTCGCTTAAGGATTTTTTATTTTTACAAGAGAAGTCTTTCAATCGTTGAAGGAGGAGAGTGTACACTTTATCATTACTCTTCGCCACTTCCTGGATTTTCTGAAAAATACTTTTCTAATTTATTTGGAACACCATCCATTTCTTTTGCTTGAGGAAGGGGATCTTTTCGGGTGGTTAGATTAGGCCATTTGTTTGCATAATGAAGATTGAGTTCTAACCACTTTTCTAATCCTGGTTCTGTATCAGGTAAAATCGCTTCTGCTGGGCATTCTGGCACGCAAACACCACAATCGATGCATTCATCGGGGTGAATAACAAGCATATTTTCCCCTTCATAAAAACAATCAACTGGGCAGACTTCAACGCAATCCGTATATTTGCAGTGAATGCAGTTGTCGGTTACTACGTGGGTCAAGATCAAACTCCATTTGTTACTTTAATTCTCTTTAGAGGAAAGTGTGTGCGTGTTTTTATGATTGGTGAGTTGATCGCGTAGTACAGCTAGTTTCGCAAAAGGTGAATCAGGATTAAGGCGCTTTTCTTTTTGAAAGGGCTTATGATTTGCATGTTTTCCTTGGGATTTGTGGAACTTATGAGAGCGTTTTGCTTGTGATGGTGCTTCTTGAGGGGAATTTTCATTTTTGTATTCCGCTTTTTTTACAGCGTTCTTCGATTTATTTTGCCACTTATTTCCTAATTTATCACGTTTTTTTTGTGCATGGTGGGGAAATTGATGCTTATAATGCCATAACAAAATAACTTTATCTTCTTCTGTAGAGCGAGGGGATTTGGCGAAATTCCCAACAGGTTCAGCTGCTGGTAAACGATTGGTTTTATGGAGATGTTTTTCAATACCAGAGGATGAAGTGTTTGGGAATGAGGTATTTTTTTCTTCTCGTGTTGTTTCTAAATCGCTTATTGTTTGCCATTGACTTCCAACGCATTCTGCTGCAGGAACATCTTGCATTGCCCTATTGACAGGGGAAGAGGCTTGGTGTGCAAAGAGATTTTGTTCAAAAACAGTATTGCTTATGCTGTACGATTGATAACCAAGTCCTTTGAGGATTTCTTCCATATCGTTTCCGTTGGCCCCAAGAATGGACATCATGGCTGGTGTAACAAAAAAACTTTTGCCATCATAGGCTCCATCGGGTCTGGGATCACTTCCTTGTTTCCAATGAAGTGCGGGACGGATGAGATTGGCAAGACGTTCTAAAATATCAATCCGTACAGCACGTTGTCCTAAGATTCGGTAGCCGGCTAATTGATAAAATTGGCGGTTATAGGTAGGGTCAACAATTAAAGAGGTTCGACCAGCAGATAATGCTGAAAAAACTTCACCCAAACCAGTTTGATCTTGTCCCGCATTTTGAAGATTCCACAGGAGAGTAATGGCTTGAACCGGAGCAGGTTTAAGCATTCCGGCAACATAGATATGAAAAGCGCCAAAACGCACGCCTAGACGCCGAAGAACGGCACGTGATTCTTGCGCAAGGTTTTTGACAATGTCTAAGACTTCGCGGCGTGGTAAAATCCCTAAAGAGTTAAAAAGTTGTAAAGCAAGACTGTTTGTTGAATCCGTTAAATTATCAGCATTGCGCAAATCAAACAGGGGTTTTAAAGTCGTTTCAAAATGAAAGGTGACAAAGCGTTCTAATCGTTTCACAACGTTATTGCGGGATTCTCCCGTGAGTTGTTCATCTGCTAAAACAATCAGTTTTGGTTTAAAAAAATCTTCTGTTGCTACAAGTTGTCCTACGGGTTGACCAATCCAGCGCACAATTCCATCAGAACTGAGGGTAAAATCTCCATTTGCAGAAGCACAAAAACGTGTCGCGCGTTTGGAAAAAGCAAGAATCAAATTCTCATTCTCTGTTGAAATTTGCTTCTCAGCTATTTGATCGGTACTGTTTTTGTTGGCATAAAAACGAAAACCTTCAAATTTACCCCTTCCGTGTTTTTCAATGAGAATATCATCTTGAAGAATCTCATTCTGTTGAACAATCTTGCTATCCATGATCATTTTCTTTCTCAGTGTGACACTGGTCAAAAGCTTTTTGCGACAATTTCATAATGGTGCTCTTTCTTTAACACGTTTGTTGCGTTTGCTTCAATCACTCTTGTCATTTTTTGCTGTTTCTTTGCGCCTTTAAAACTTGAATGATTCTTTTTTCATTCAGTTTTCATTCAGTTTGGATGCTTTATATTTGCAAATTACACTTATTAGTTGTATTGTAAAGCTAAAAGCATAAATAAATTCTTCAATTTAAAAGGAAACGGAACCGGTTATCAAAAAACGGCATTTCTTTTGCATGATCACTTTATTTTTTTGCTGTTTTGTCATGAAAAGTGAAGAGAAAGTTTTTTCAAATATTTCATAGGCTAAAAGGCATATTGTAAAGGCATTTTGCAGGTGAAATTGTGTCTTATGTCAAGAAGTTTTACCATGACAGTAAAAAAAACAATTGCGATTATAAAATTACACGTTAAAGTAGTGGTCACAGAAGTTAACAACTTTTGCGTTCTTTTTAAGCGAAGAACAATGATGTCGTTGCCAAATCAATTTTGATAATTTTAATCGCAAGGGGTTATTATGGGTAATCTTTCAAATGCTGTTTATAAAAGCAGCAAAAATTATAGCGATGCAGACAAAAGCTTAGGACGTAATATGATGCGTTCTGCTATGCAAGCACCTTATCTTGAACGACAAAAAGAGCATGATTTGGCTCTGCGGTGGAAAGACAAACGTGATGATGATGCCATGCATCAAATTGCAGCGGCTCATATGCGTTTAGTGATTGCTATTGCTAATCGCTTTAAACGTTTCAAAATGCCATTGGGGGATTTGGTACAAGAAGGGTATGTGGGACTATTGGAAGCAGCTGCACGTTTTGAACCTGATCGGGAAGTGCGTTTTTCAACATATGCAACGTGGTGGATACGCGCTTCTATTCAAGATTATATTTTGCGAAATTGGTCAATCGTTCGAGGGGGAACGAGTTCTTCGCAAAAAGCACTTTTCTTTAATCTTCGGCGTTTGCGTGCAAAACTGATACAAGATGATAGTGCTTTGTCAAAACAGGATATTTTTCGCACAATCGCTGAAAAACTCGGTGTTTCCGTGCGCGATGTTGAAACGATGGATTTTCGTTTTTCCAGTTCTGATAATTCCTTGAGTGTTTCTGTTTCTGAGAACAGTGATAATCCCATTGCTAAGATGGATGTTTTGGTGGATGATAGTCCTCTTCCTGATGCTTTAATTGAGCAAGTCATTGATGGTCAACGGCGTACACAATGGCTTTACGATGCGTTGCAAATTCTCAACGAACGGGAGTTGGAAATTATTCGCTTTCGTCGCTTAAATGAAGAGGGGGCGACTCTCGAAGTTTTAGGTGAAAAGTTAGGAATCTCGAAAGAGCGCGTGCGTCAAATTGAAGCTAGGGCTTTGCAAAAATTGCGCTCTGCTCTCCTTACGGTTCATTCAGAAGACGCTTACGATATATAAGCAGTGAAAGGCTTTGGGGGGGGAGGAAAGAGAATGTATTAAGTGGGGGCATATGAGAATATGATAAAGTCAGTTTTAGGGGGTGTTCATATTTGTTTAGGAATATGCCTCCTTGGGGGCGCTACTGATAAACAGAGGAAGATAGGGGGCTGTTAGTTGGAGGAAATATATATATCAAACGGAGACCTATAAAGGCATGATGAAGTTGGATTTTAAAGTGTTCCTCTTTATTTTCGAATATGCTTTAAGGGGGAGGGCGTGATACAGGCAGAAAAGAATCAAAACTGTAACGGATGAGAAGAAAGGCTTATTCTGTAATAATTTTCACTTTTGTACCTGCGGGTAAAGTTTGCGTTGGTGAGAGGGCGTTGAGGATGCGAAAGAGTTTTTCTTTATATGGTGTGTATTGCATTTTATCTGCAAGATTGGCAACGGTTTCTCCTTGTTTAACACGGACAACACGGATTTTTAAGGGCTGCAATTTTTTTAACTGTGAAGATGAAAGAGAATGAAAGCTTTGTAGCGTTTTTTGGGCAACCTCTGCAAAATTTCGAGAATTATATGGAGCGGCCGTCAAAAAACGAAAGATGTGGTTGTTGAATGGAATGACAACCACATCAAATTGCCATTGATCATTGGTAGCATAGGCCCGCGCTCCAAGTAAACTTTGGCTTTGGGATTCTTGGCGCATAAATTCTTGATTGGGGAGCCCTTGAATTGTGATGGGGCGGATAGATGATTGATCTAGACCGATAATCCAGCCGCTTTTCAAATAATCACTCGCAGATATTTCAGCAGGATGTGGAATAGCATCAAAACGAATCGCAATTTTATCTGGTCCACTGGCCCAAACAGTGTGTGCTGAATGTTCTATTGTAAAATTGTTTGGAACAGAAAAAGCTATGCGCAATTGTGGGTGAATAAATTGGTTGCCTCGTACAAAACCTGTATAAAAGCCTCCTCCAAAAATTATGCCATCAATGCTTTTGAGAAAAGAATCATGATCGGATATTTTACTATTCCCTTTACTGATTTTACGCGCTTTTTCTATCGCAAGCCGAATGCGTTGAGGGGTAGTTGGGTGGGAGGCTAAAAAATCTAGAGAGGCATTTTGGGTGCCAGAGATATTACGAAAAGCACTATAGGCTTCCATTGTTTGAAGAAAGCGTGGTGAAGCAAAAGGATCATATCCTGATTGTTGGAGCATTTCGAGCGCAAGGGAGTCAGCTTCCAGCTCTTGATTGCGGGAAAATTGCGCGAGTTGTTGCTTGTTTTGCATAGGGTTATGAAGTTTTTTGCCAATAGAAGAAAGAAGACGTGAAGACATGTGATTGGTCATCTTTAATTGGGCTTCTTTTTGCAGGCGTAAAATGCCATGATTGGCTCTGATATGTGCTATCTCATGGGCTAAAATGGCTGCAACTTCTGAAGAATCATTGGCTAATGCCAGCATACCACGAGTGATGTAGATCGAGCCGTTGGGGAGCGCAAAAGCATTGATAGTTTCTGAGTTTAAAATTGTTACAGAATAGTTTTGATGAGAACTATGGGATGCAACTGCTAGTTTACGGACAATCTTTGCTAAAAGGTGTTCAAGTTTTGCATCATGATAAGCGCCACCATACATTTGCAAAATACGTGGGTGTTGCAGAGCGCTTAATGTGACATAGATATTGTGGTTGTTGGTACGTTTGATCGTTTTAGAAGAAGTGGAAGAAAGCCTATCATTTTGAGAAAGTGGTGTATGACAAGCCGAAAGGAGAAACGTTAGACTTATGAAAGTTGCTTTATACAGGCAAGAGCGAAAAAGAAAATTGCGGTGAAAAATGGGGTGCGTTGGACCATGGTGCACATTATTTCTGCGGAGTAATTTGGCAAATTGCATTTGTATCTTTGTATCGTATGTTTCTTTAAGAAAGGCATTAGGGATAAGGATTCGTTTGGCTATATCATGCTTTTTGTTTATAAAAAATAACTCTCACTTATAAAAAGATGCACTGTAAAGAAAATTTTGTGAAAGGCAAAGTATGGCATGACAACATTTACGATATTATTAAATGGGGATGTTCATATCACTGATCGTTTGCTTAATCAAATTCAAAACAGTCGGGTGATTGCTGCGGATGGTGGTATGCGTCATGCGGCAACGCTTAATGTAACGCCTGAGTTGTGGTTAGGAGATTTTGATTCATCAGATGAGAATTTAATCCGCCAATATAATCATGTTCCGCGTGAAGTTTTTCCCTCTGATAAAGATATGACAGATAGTGCTCTGGCATGTGAAAGAGCGCTGCAAAAGGGTGCTAAAAAGCTTATTTTATGCGGTGCTTTGGGAGGGGAGCGAAGTGATCATAGCCTTTCTCATATGACGCAAGCGTTGATGATGGCTGAAAGGGGTATTTCAGTGTTGTTGACAAGCGGTTTGGAAGAAGGTTGGCCGGTTTTGCCAAAGCCTTGTTCATATGATTTGCCTAAAGGGTGTTTGTTTAGTCTTATCGGTTTTTCTGATTTAAAAGGTTTAACGCTTAAGGGAGTAAAATGGCCAATTTGTGACAAAAATGTGTCATTTGGCTCTTCTTTAACACTTTCTAACCGTATTTGTGGAACCTTTTCTTGCCATTTAGGTTCTGGAAAAGCTATATTGCTAGTGTCTGTACCTATTCCATAAAGCTCTTCCAATATATTTTGAATAAGGCAGGGGGGGGCCTAGTGATGAAGTGCCGACATAAACGATATATGTATTGATCTTGAGAAGGAAAGGTTTTGATATGTTAAAATCAATTTTTAAAGTGGCCGTTGTTGCAGCCATTGGTTTCAGTTCAGTCGCTTGTACTACAAATGATGAACGCGTTGCACGTTACGGCGTAGGAGGAGCAGCAATCGGTGCTTTGGCTGGAACTGCTATTGCTGGAAGTACGCCTGGAGCAGCACTTACCGGTGCAGCATTTGGTGCTTTGGCTGGAACAGTAACAGGTGCAGCTGCAAATCAAAGAAAACAACAAAGACAGGCATCACAATTGTGCACGTATCGTGGTCGTAGAGGGCATGTTTACCAAGCACCTTGTAGACAAAGAGTTCCTGTACGGCAATTGTGTGCTTACCGTGATGCAAGAGGGGTGATGTATCAAGCACCTTGTCCGCGCCGCGTTCGTTAATGGCGGTGCCGCTTCTGCGGCTTGACCGCATTTTCTTAAATTTTGGAAAAACGCCTTTGCTCAATCAAGCTTCTTTATCGGTTGAGCAGGGGGCGCGTATTGCGTTGGTTGGCCGTAATGGTTGTGGAAAATCAACCTTATTAAAAATTGCCGCAGGAATATTAGAACCTCATGGTGGCGAAATTTTTCGCCACCCGCGAGTAACGCTCCGTTATGTCTCACAAAATCCGGATTGTTCAGGATTTGAAGATATTAATGCTTATATGGAAGCGGGGCTGGATGATATATCTGATGTTCAGTGGATTAATACGCTTCGCACAAATTTAGGGTTTTCTGGGACGGAAAAATTGGAAACGCTTTCGGGAGGCGAAAAGCGGCGTGTTTCATTGTTACGGGCCATTGCTGCAAAACCCGATATTTTGTTCTTAGATGAACCAACCAATCATCTTGATTTACCAACCATTGAATGGCTGGAAGCTGTTTTGGCTTCTTTGCGTTCAGCGATTGTGGTGATTTCCCATGATCGGCGATTTTTAGAAAATGTTACGCGGTCAACGGTATGGCTTGATCGTGGCACAACCAAAAGACTGGAAAAGCGTTTTTCTGAGTTTGAAAATTGGCGTGATAAAGCACTGGAAGAAGAAGCCATCGAACAGCATAAATTGGGGCGCCAAATTGCTCGTGAAGAGCAATGGTTGCGTTATGGCGTGAGCGCACGGCGTAAGCGTAATGTACGGCGCTTAGGCGAATTAAAAGACTTAAGACAGCGTCATCAAACCTATAAAGGGCAGCCAGGAAATGCACTTTTGACAGCAGCAAAAAGTCATGATTCTGGGCAATTGGTGCTTGAAGCAAAGAAAATTTCAAAATCCTATGGTGATCGCATTATCGTGAAAGATTTCTCTTTGCGCATTCAGCGGGGTGATCGAATCGGTTTGGTAGGACCCAATGGAATCGGAAAGACAACGCTCCTTTCTGCATTAATTGGGCAAGAAGCCGTGGATAGTGGAACGGTGAGGCATGGCTATAACCTCTCTATGGCATTGCTTGATCAGCAACGTATTTTAAATGAAGAAGAAACTTTAGCGCATTATTTAACGGGGGGAAGAGGTGATACTCTTGTGATCAATGGGTTGGAGCGGCATGTGGTTTCTTATATGAAAGACTTTTTATTTTCACCGGAACAAGCACGCACTCCCCTTAAAGAATTTTCTGGGGGAGAAAGAGCACGCCTCATGCTTGCACGACTTCTTTCTCGTCCTGCAAACTTTTTGATTCTTGATGAACCGACCAATGATTTGGATATGGAAACTTTGGATTTGTTGCAAGAATTTATTGCTGATTTTGCGGGGACAGTATTGTTGGTCAGCCATGACAGAGACTTTTTAGATCGTACTGTAACGCATATGTTGGCACCTCAAGGTGATGGTCATTGGGTTTTGTATGCGGGCGGCTATAGTGATATGATGGCGCAAAACCAGCATGCTCTTCGTTTACAACGCAAAAAAACAGAATTATCGCAACGTAAAGCACCTTCAAAATCTCATGCGGGAGAGCTTTCAAAACAGGACACATCAACAGATGATCGCTTGATAGGGCGGGAGAAAAAAACACGAGGTAAATTGTCTTATAAGCAGGTTTATGCATTGGAAAAATTGCCTGAAGAAATTGCTGTTTTACAGGACGAAATCAAAAAAATTGAGCAAGAACTCTCTGATCCAGCCCTTTATCGCAGTGATAAAGAGCGTTTTGAACGTTTATCAACAACGTTGGCAAAAAAGAAAAATACTTGCACACAAAAAGAAGAAGAATGGTTAGAACTTGAAATTTTACGCGAAGAAATGGAAGCGCGTTCACGGTAATGTTTCAGATATTAATATCTAAACATTTTAATTCGTATTGCATCATCGCTTTTCTTTAATTTGTTACAAGAGTTTGTGGCTGATTTAGCGGGAACAGTGTTGTTGACGAGTTATGACAGAGACTTTTTAGATCGCACTGTAACATATAGCATCTCAAGGCGATGGTCATTGGGATTTGTATACGGGGGAGCAGTGATATGGTAGCGCAAAACAAGCATGCTCTGAGCTTACAAGGCAAAGAAACAAAACTATCTTTGCCGTAAGTTTTTTCAGAATTTCGTATATGGAAGTACGCCAATTCCCTTGCATACTTTGCCAGTCCCCAATGTTGCTACAGCGCCCCTTAGAACTTGAGAGCATTCATAAGAAATATTCCCCTGTCTTTACCTTATGCTTTAAACATACCACCCCCACTTATGACGGAAAAGCAAAAGATCCTCATTGATTCTAACGTAAGAAGTGTTGTGATGAGAAAAGCTTACTGTATTCGACATTATGATTTGAGTTTAAAAATGATGATTTGTTAAGATAAATCAACGTGTTATTGTGACATTGTCTAGGAGGAGAAAATGATGGCAATTAAAACAAAGCGAACAATTTCCACATTGATCGGTTTAGAAGATGCAGCTGAACTGTCTTCTTATTTCCTCCGTAATGCGAATCATCTGCGTCCTTTTGAACCTGTTAGATCTGATGGTTACCACAGCCTAACAGCTTGGGAAACACGAGCCAATGCATTTGCTTATGAAAGCGCACAGGGACAAGCATACCGATATGCTGTACGATTAAAAAATGAAAACACAGTCATCGGTGTTGTGAATTTTACAAATGTGGTTCGGGGTGTTTTTCAAGCCTGTCATCTTGGTTTTTCTCTTGATGAAAAACAACAAGGCAAAGGTCTCATGTTTGAGAGTTTATCGGCTCTAATACGCCATATCTTTCATGTTTATCATCTGCATAGAGTGATGGCAAATTATAGACCTGAGAACATAAAAAGCGAACGTTTATTAAAACGCCTTCATTTTGAAAAAGAAGGCTATGCCAAAGACTATTTGATGATTTCTGGAAAATGGAGAGATCACATTCTAACCTCTCGAATCAATGATCTTTATGAGTCCGTTAATAGATTCGAATAAAGTTTTGATAAGGGTCTTTTTATCAAATGTGTAAATATGCTGCACTTTTCCCTATCCTAAAAGACGAAGATCCTTAACCACCTCTTCTTTTGTAAACGGTTCAGACTCTCGTTTAGCGGGTTTCAACTGCTGACCGCTTTCATATGTTTCTTTTCGTAGATAATAAATTGATTTATCATCATAATTCATTTTTTTCAATTTGAAGAGAGTCCTCAATATCGGAAGACTTTCTCACTTCAAATTTATAGATGTTTAATCATAAAAAACACCTCTCTTGCACATCACAAACTGGGTTGGCATACAAGTGAGGGTTTATGTGGATAAACAATGATTGAAGAACAAGAATAAAAATTCTCTGTATAAATCCTTTTAAATGTGAGGGCTGTTGCAATATTGTGTATTCTGTGACCGATAGTCTCGTTACAAGTTACACAAACGGCTTATTGTTGGGTGAAATTTTTATACATTCATTTATTTTTTGCCATTTGTTTTTTGTATTTTCTTTTCTTAAGAAAATTTCCAATGTTATCAATGGTTTTAATTCATACCAAGCGCATTTTTATAAAGTTCAATGATTGCTTCTTCTTCCATTCTTTCATGCTCTTCTTTTTTACGCAGCCGTATAATGCTTCGAACAGCTTTACTATCAAAACCAGAGCCTTTAAGTTCAGTGTAAACGTCTTTAATATCATCAGAAATGGTTTTTTTCTCTTCTTCTAGTCGTTCAATACGTTCGATAAAAGAGCGTAATTGGTTTACGGATATAGCGTGTGTTTGATCGGTTACTGTATCGTTCATTGTATTTTTCTCCAGGTTATATATTTTAAGTTGTTTTTCGACGACGAATTTATGTTAAAAAAGCTTGAAAATAAAAAGTAAATCAAGCTACACAGCTTTTTTACAAATTGACTTTAAATATTTTGTAAAATTTTTAAGATATATGCATTGATAAAAGGGCTATAAAAAGAAAAATATAAAAATATACGTTTTAGATTTGAAAAGCTTTAAAAAAAAGAAATGTGTAATTTGTTTTGAGAATTTGGCATTATAGAGGAAGTTTTGTGATTTTAAAAAAGCGATATTGGGTGTTTCAGAAAGGATTAAAAGTTTTTCTCTTGAGCATTTTGCTCTTGTTTCCCCTTGTTGTTTTTGCAAAAGCTGACTTTAGAGTTTGTAATACAACCCAACAGTCTGTAGGGGTTGCTCTTGGATATCGTACATTTTCAGGGTGGGTGAGCGAAGGCTGGTGGACGGTACCAGTGACGGAATGTAAAACTTTAATTGAGGGGCCCCTTGCTTCACGGTTTTATTATTTTTATGCGGAAGGGGCACAAAAAAAAGGGAACTGGGCAGGCTCTGTGACCATGTGTGTGCAAGATAGCCAATTTACTATTCAAGGGGTTCATGATTGTTTCCCTCGAGGATATCAAAAGGCTGAATTTAAAGAGATCGATACCGGAAATCAAACCAGTTGGATGGTACAGTTGACGGATGAGTCTTTGTTAAACAATTCAGTTATACCTTCTCTTTCAGGAAATTCTCCACCGTGAAACGTGCACGTAAAGTAAAAATTATTGCGACTCTTGGTCCTTCTTCTTTTTCTCGTTTGATGATTGAGAAGCTTTTTAGGGCAGGAGCAGACGTTTTTCGTCTTAATATGAGCCATACTGATCGTGATATGCTGGGTGATTTGGTCGAGTCTATACGAGAAGTTGAAAAAACAGTTCGACGCCCCATTGGTATTTTGGTGGATCTTCAGGGGCCAAAACTGCGTGTGGGGCGTTTTGCTAAGGGGCAAGAAGATTTGCGTGTTGGGCAAAGCTTTACATTAGATAATCGCGATGTTCTTGGCGATGCGCAGCGTGTTTTTTTCCCTCATGAGGATGTATTTGCGGCTGTTAAACCAGGGGACCGGTTGTTGATTGATGATGGAAGGGTGGAACTGCGCGCGCAAGTATGTGATGGTTATTCTGTCCAGTGCCGCGTGGTTGCTGGTACCCGTATTTCTGATCGAAAGGGTGTCAGTTTTCCCGATACAATTTTGCCTTTTGATTCGATGACGTCAAAAGATAAGGAGGATCTTCAGGCTCTTTTACAGCAGCCTGTTGATTGGGTTGCTCTTTCTTTTATTCAACGTCCAGAAGATATTATGGCGGTGCGTCAGTTGACGAAAAGTAAGGTGTCTTTGATGGCTAAAATCGAAAAGCCTCAAGCCTTGGAGCATATAGAGAAGATTATTGAAATTTCCGATGGTATTATGATTGCACGGGGTGATCTCGGTGTGGAAATGCCTCTGGAAAAGGTCCCTGCACTTCAGATGGAGTTGATAAAAGCTTGTCGTTTAGCTGGAAAACCGGTTGTGGTGGCAACACAAATGCTCGAATCAATGATCACATCTCCTGTTCCCACACGCGCAGAAGTCTCAGATGTTGCTACAGCAGTTTATGCAGGAACAGATGCGGTGATGTTGTCTGCTGAATCTGCTTCTGGTCGTTATCCTGAAGAAGCTGTGCTTATGATGGACCGAATCGCGCGACAAATCGAACAGGATCACACTTATGCCGCTCAGGTTGGAGCACAACATCCAGCACCAGAATCAACAGGAACGGATGCGATTTCTCTTGCTGCGCGTCAGATTGCTGAAACACTTGCTCTATCCGCTATCGTTGCCTATACGGCTTCAGGAACAACGGGGGTGCGCGCCTCTCGTGAACGCCCTAATAGACCGATTATTGCTTTATCGCCCATTGTGGAAACAGCAAGGCGTTTGGCTCTCGTTTGGGGGCTTCATTGTGTGGTCACGCAAGATGCTCGCAATTTAGAAGATATGGTTGATCGAGCAGCAGCCATTGCATTTCAGGAAGGCTTTTGCCAAGGAGGGGATCGTTTCCTTGTAACAGCCGGTGTTCCTCTTGGAACGCCCGGTGCGACAAATCTCTTGCGTATTGCTTCTGTCTCTCAAGATGGAACGAAAGGGATTTGAGCCGTTTACGCATGGTGTTTTTTCATGCGCCTTTGAACAGGCTTTAAAAACAACGGGTGTGCGCTTCTTGTGAATGCCTCCATAGACCCATTATTCTTTTATCTCCTATCGTAAGATAGCAAGGTGTTGCATTAGGTCGTCCAGTTTGGGGATGGAAGCAGATGCGGTGATGTTGTCTGTTGATTTTGTTTTAGTTTTGAGGAAGCTGCTTTTACGGTAGGGCATTTAATGGGAGCCCCCCTTTTATTTCATTAAGGCATATTGGGGATTGCTTTATTGATGTTTATACGAGCCAGATGTTCATTGATAATGAGAATTTATTCTTTTTCTTTTTGAATGAGAGCCTTGAAATTTTTCCCATTTTAAACTTTTGCAAACAGAATTGAATAAAATTAAAATTATGTGCCTAAAAAATCGTACTGGTATGTTATGAGAAAAAGTGATGGGTGAATGTGTTTTTAAAATATGCTTTGTCGAAGCATTTGCAACATATTGATTTATAATGATAATTTATCGTTATTAAACTTGAATTAGAACCCCGAATTCCGTAAAATTCTCTTCAATTTATTTATGTTTTGTTAATCATAACTCTTTGTTTGTACATCACAAGCCGGTGGGTTTTATGGGAAAAAGCTGTACAAGAAAGGCGTCCCTCTTATGAATCGTTTTACGAGCCAAGGGGGCTATCGCAATATTGAGGGCTGACTATAATGATGATGCCGACTTGCTCTTTCTTTTATTAAGCTTGGAGATTTTGAGGGGTGGGGAGAGAAATATGGATTATTTGTTATAAGGATAAAAATAGCGGTAGAGGATGTTTTCAAGAGCTATTATTGTTGTTTATGATGTTTGAGGTTGTATGAGATTAACATACTCTTCGGTTTTGACTTTTTTCTTGCTCTAAAGGATGAAAATACTTAATTCACGCTGGTTTATAAATGATACGGTTCTTTTCGGTGGGTTTCATCGGATGGACATCTCAGGTGCAAAGACTCCATGGTGCTTATAGTATCAAATAGCGGTGTTTTACGGTATAATAGATAAGGTTATTTTTTAATATATATTGAATCTGCTTGATATTATCTAAGGGGCAAGGATTTTTGGGCATGCATTCATAGGGAACATGAATATAGCTCTTTTTTTCGAAGGGTGCTTTATTTGTTTGTTGCTGTTGTCATTTATATGATTTTTTTACAATGATGTTGATTTTGTTATCTTATTGCGCGGTTAAAAGACATCTCATTTGAAATGTGGTGATATAAGGCAGTCTCCTTGATATAGGAAGCGTTTGTGCGGAGGTGAAATATTCAGGGTAGGGCTTTCTTGTTGAGGTTTAAGTTAATCCTATAAGTCGTGAGTAGCTGGAATCCTTCCTATAAGAAACCAGACTGTTTACAGACTGGCGTGGGTTTAAGAATTTTTATCCTGTGAGATGTGGCGGACAAGTCAAATCTCTGGTTTATTACGCGCTGATGTAATTTTTAGAAATCTTCCTGTTCTTGTTCTTGAAGGTTTGTGCAGTTTTGATCATCTTTGAGCAATTGGTTGGTGAGATTTTCAATGCGTTGTGTGGTGTCACGCATAATTTTCCCCATGGTGCGGTCTCTTTCGTTGTGGAGTCGTAAAAGAGTATTGTAGTCTTCTTGTAATTTTTTATTTTCTCGTTTTATTTCTTCCATTTCATCAATAATCATTATGCCAGCCATAACCGATAAACGATGGTCGCCAATTTCACCAAAATTGTTCTTTAAATGTGTGATATATTGATCCAATTGAGCAGCAAGCGCAATAAGACGACGTTCTTGTCCTTTGTCACAAGCCATGCGATAAACTTTACCATCAATGGTAACGGAAACAGTTTCCATACATTCAAACCTTTATCTATCAATGACAACACGAATTGTTTCCATTGCTTTAATAAGACGTTTGGAAACTTCTTTGTTTACGGACTCTAAGCGTTCAATTTGGGCTTCAGCTTTGTCAAGCGCTTGGGCAAGATGGCTGCGGTCAGCATTCATTCGTTGGATTTCTTCTTCCCATTCGTTATTTTTATCAATAACGGCATTGCGGTTTATTATGGTGATCTCTAAAGTTCTAAGTGCCTTTTCTAGGTGCTCTAAAGCATCTTGTAGAACTGTAGTCTCTTGGTTCATTGCTTTTATCCTTTGGGTAATTGTATCCTTTATCAATGTGTTATGCAAAAACGAATCACTTTCACTCTTGTGTTGTGTGCATTTTATTTTTAAGTATGTAGGATATTTTAGCAAGCAAAGCAGGGGATAGATATAAATTAAAAGCTGGATTTTTTGCGCGTATTGGCATAAATGACATGGATATACAGAACGCGTGAGGGGAATGTTATTAATATTATTGAAGTGGTGGCAAAAAGTCTCACGCTAATGGTTAGAAAATAGTATTTCTTGAGAATTTTAAGAGAATACGGAAAAAGCAACAGAATAACGTATTTAACGAAATGGTCGATTATTCATGACAAACACCCACCAACAGAATCAGATGGCCAATGCTATCCGTTTTCTTGCTATTGATGCGATTGAAAAAGCAAATTCTGGTCATCCGGGCTTGCCAATGGGAGCAGCCGATATTGCTACGGTTCTTTATACAAGATTCCTTGCTCATGACCCCAAAAAACCTCGCTGGCCTAACCGTGATCGTTTTGTGTTATCAGCAGGACATGGGTCTATGTTGCTTTATGCTCTCTTGTATCTTTCTGGTTATGAAGATATTGGCATTGAAGATCTCAAAAATTTTCGCCAATTAGGAGCAAAGCTTGCTGGGCATCCAGAATATGGGCATGTGGCAGGAATCGAAACAACGACTGGTCCTCTCGGACAAGGATTGGCGAATGCCGTGGGGATGGCGCTTGGGGAACGTTTGCAAAATGCCCGTTTTGGTGATCTTATCAACCATTACACTTATGCGTTGGTGGGCGATGGATGCCTTATGGAAGGGATATCTCAAGAAGCACTTTCCCTTGCCGGTCATTTGAAACTCAATAAGCTTATTGTGTTGTGGGACGATAATAATATTTCTATCGATGGAGAGATTTCCCTTGCTGACAGTACAGATCAGATTGCGCGTTTTAAGGCTTCTGGTTGGGAGACACATAAAGTCAATGGGCATGATCAAGCAGCAATTGCGCGGGCTATTGAGGCGGCACAAAATTCCGATAAACCAACTTTGATCGCTTGTAAAACAACAATTGGTTTTGGAGCACCAAATAAAGCGGGTACCAATAAAGTTCATGGAGCCCCTTTGGGCGCACGAGAAATCGCTGAAACCCGTATCGCTTTAGGGTGGGATGCTGAGCCTTTCGTTATTCCAGCCGATATTCTCGATAATTGGCGCTTGGCTAGTCTCAATGCTGCTAAAAAACGCCAAAAATGGGAAGAAAAATTTGCTGATCTTCCTGTCTCAGAGCGTGTGGAGTTTGAAAGATTGATGCGGGGCGATCTCGTGGGCGGATTTGATGGCGCTATTGATACTTATAAACAGAAATTGGTTGAAGAGCGCCCCGTTGTTGCTACGCGTAAAGCTTCGGAAATGGCTCTTGAAGTGATCAATGAGGTCGTTAGTGAGACTATTGGTGGTTCGGCTGATCTAACCGGATCTAATAATACAAAAAGTAGCCAGATGAAAAGTATCTCTGCTGAAGATTTTTCAGGGCGCTATCTGCATTATGGAATTCGCGAACATGCAATGGGAGCTGTGATGAATGGTCTTGCCCTTTATGGCGGCTTTATTCCTTATGGGGGAACCTTTTTATGCTTTTCTGACTATATGCGTCCTGCTATGCGTTTGTCTTCTCTCATGGGGTTGCGGGTGATTTATGTCATGACTCATGATTCTATTGGTCTTGGTGAGGATGGTCCGACCCATCAACCCGTAGAGCATTTGGCTTGCTTGCGTGCAATGCCTAATCATTTTGTGTTTCGTCCTGCCGATGCTATGGAGACAGTCGAGTGTTGGCAATTGGCTTTGAAAGCACGCGGGACGCCTTCTACCTTGGCTTTAAGTCGACAAAATCTACCGCTTTTGCGTCAAGAGTATGAAGAAGAAAATCTTTGTATGCTTGGTGCTTATGAATTCCTAACAGCTAGCGATGATGCACAAGTGACGCTGTTTGCTTCTGGTTCAGAATTGCAAATTGCAGTGGAGGCACATACGGTGTTAGAAGAAAAAGGCATCCCAACGCGTGTGGTTTCTGTGCCTTGTTTTGAACTTTTTTCTCAACAATCTCTCTCCTATCAGCGTGCTCTCATTGGAGATGCACCGATTAAAATTGCCATTGAAGCTGCTGTCGCCCAAGGATGGGACCGTTTTATTGGCTGTGATGGTGTGTTTGTTGGTATGGAGGGCTTTGGGGCAAGTGGAACAATTGATGCCCTTTATGCGCATTTTGGTATTACTTGGGAAAATGTTGTTGCCACCGTTGAAAAAGAGCTGGAAAAGATCAAAGAGGAAAAGACAAAGTGACAGCTTGTGTTGTCATGAATGGGGTGATTGTAGGGCATCATATTTTGTGCAGTATTGTGGATGATCTTGTGCATTATTGTGGATAAGTGAGTGAGTGATCAAGATATTGACATTGTGGGAATTAATGATTTTGGATTGGTGAAATACCCATTTATTGTGTTTTAAATGTTGTGCTTTTAAAAATTGATGAGGAAACATGTGAAATGACAGTTCGTGTTGCAATTAATGGGTTTGGTCGTATTGGTCGCAATATTTTACGTGCGCTTGTGGAAAGTGGACGACAAGATGTTGAAGTGGTTGCAATTAATGATTTGGGATCGGTGGAAACAAATGCCCATTTATTACGCTATGATTCAGTTCATGGGCGTTTCCCTGGGATCGTTAAGGTGGTAGGGGATGCTATTGATGTGGGAGGTGGTTTAATAAAGGTATGCGCAGAGCGTGATCCTGCTCAATTGCCTTGGAAAGATTTGGATATCGATATTGCTTTGGAATGTACGGGTATTTTTACGGCACGTGATAAAGCAAGTGCTCATTTAGATGCGGGGGCAAAGCGTGTTCTTATTTCTGCGCCTTCTGAAGGAGCAGATCTTACGGTTGTCTATGGGGTTAATCATCAATCTTTAAGCAGCGAGCATCGCGTTGTTTCAAATGCTTCTTGTACCACCAATTGTTTGGCGCCTGTTGCACAAGTTTTGCATAACACAGTGGGTATTGAAAAAGGCTTTATGACAACAATCCATTCTTATACGGGGGATCAACCTGTGTTGGATACAATGCATCAGGATCTTTATCGTGCACGTGCGGCAGCTCTTTCTATGATTCCTACCTCAACAGGAGCGGCAAAAGCTGTGGGATTGGTCTTACCAGAATTAAAGGGATTGCTTGATGGTGTATCGATTCGTGTTCCGACCCCTAATGTTTCTGTGGTTGATTTGACATTTATCGCTAAGCGTTCCACAACAATCGAAGAAATTAATACAGCTATTGCTACTGCTGCACAAGGGCATCTGAAGGGCGTTTTGGACACTACAGAAGAAAAGCTCGTGAGTTGTGATTTTAATCATAATCCTCATTCAGCTATTTTCCACAATGATCAAACCAAAGTGATTGATGGTAAGTTCTGTCGCGTTCTGGTTTGGTATGATAATGAGTGGGGCTTTTCTAATCGTATGAGTGATACTGCTGTAGCTTTTGCTCAGACAATATAAGAGGACCTCAGGGTCCTCTTTTTATAAGGAAAAGTCTCATTTTTGTGCAATTTTGAGAAAAACAGTTAGAGGCTGTTGTTCTCATGCGCTAGAGAGAAGAGGCTATTGAAACATTGATGATGTGTTTTGTTTTAATACTGTGTCAATACGTGCTTTTAAAAGATGAATGAAAGAGTAAACTTTTAAAAAGTAAGATCTGAACGAGATACCTTTTGAGAAAACGTTAGAAAACAGGAGATGTAAACTCTTTTTCCTAGAAGTAAAAGGAAGCTTTAATAGAGATCAAGTTGAGCTAATGCATTTGTTTGCCACAATGGAATATGAAGATTAAGAGCAATGGTGGGCTTTTGTACATTTGACGATAAAAGCTTTGGCTTTTCAAACAGAGGGTGAGAGATGGGCTGTCGTGGATCTCTTGTAAAAGCAAAGAGGGGGGGATAAGTGGAAAGAAAAGTGGGCAGGGTTGTTGGATGCGTTTTTATTTGAAACAATGGAAAGTGAAGAGGAAGCAGTGATGGGGTTTCGTACACTTGATGATGTTGATGTTTTGGGTAAACGTGTTCTGGTGCGCGTAGATTTTAATGTTCCTATGGCGCAAGGTAAGGTATGCGATGAGACGCGTCTTGTACGACATAAAGAGACACTCGTTGAGCTACAAAAGCGTGGTGCTAAACTTATTCTGCTTTCTCATTGTGGTCGCCCCAAAGGAAAGGTAGAGCAAGAGTTTTCACTCCGTCCTGTTGTGCAAGTGCTGGAAAAGATCATTAATCAGCCGGTTGCTTTTGCTCCTGACTGTATCGGTTCGGCGGTGCAGGTTGCAGTTGAGTCATTACAAAATGGTGGTGTTTTACTGCTTGAAAATGTTCGTTTTTATGCTGGTGAAGAAAAGAATGATTGTTCTTTTGCAGAAGCTTTGGCTCATAATGGAGATCTCTATGTCAATGATGCTTTTTCAGTTTCTCATCGTGCCCATGCTTCGGTGGAGGGAATAACGCATTTGTTGCCTTCTTATGCAGGACGCTCTTTGCAAGGTGAATTGCAGGCATTAGAAAAAGGACTTGGCAATCCAGCATGTCCTGTGGTTGCTCTTGTGGGAGGAGCAAAGGTTTCTAGTAAGCTTTTTGTGCTCAATCATTTGGTGGAAAAAGTTGACTCCTTAATTATTGGTGGGGGGATGGCTAACAGTTTTTTAGCTGCGCAAGGTATCCATGTAGGAAAGTCTCTGTGTGAACATGCATTGATGGAAACGATAAAAAAAATTATTAAAAAAGCGCGAGAGTGTCACTGTACGCTTCTGCTCCCTCAGGATGCTGTTGTGGGATTTCGTTTTGAAAAAGATGCACCGCATCGTCTTTATGACATTGAAGATATTCCACAAGATGGCATGATATTGGATATTGGGACGCGCTCTATTGCGCATATCAATGCTGCGATAGATGAAGCTGCTACTCTTGTGTGGAATGGACCCCTTGGTGTTTTTGAGATGCCTCCCTTTGATAAGGGAACCATTGCCGTTGCACGCCATGCAGCAGAACGTAGTTTGACGGGAAAGTTGGTTTCAATTGCGGGAGGGGGCGATACGGTTTTTGCCCTTAATCATGCCGGTGTTGCCAATGATTTTACTTATCTTTCGACTGCTGGAGGAGCTTTTTTGGAATGGATGGAAGGTAAGGTTCTTCCTGGTATTCTTGCCCTCATGCAGGCTTAAAGGGCTTCTTTGGAGGGGAAGGTTAAAGAAAAATTATACAGTCGTGTAGAGTGTTTTTGATAGTGTTGCGCATTTTTAGAAATTAAGACAAAATAAAGAGGAATTTTTTTATGAATGAACGGCTTGAAGATATTGCACTTGCTTTGGTGCATGCGGGTAAAGGTATTTTGGCGGCAGATGAAAGTACGGCGACCATTGGAAAGCGTTTTGAAAGCATTGGTGTTGAATCCAATGAAGATAAGCGCCGTGCTTATCGTGAAATGCTTTTTAGTACAAAAGAAGCGATGGAAAACGCCATCTCTGGGGTTATTTTATTTGATGAAACCATTCGGCAAAAAGCATCAACTGGGAAAATGTTGACGGATCTTATTCGGGATTCAGGCGCTTTGCCAGGCATTAAAGTTGATACCGGTGCAAAACCCTTGGCGGCTTTTCCCCAAGAGACAATTACCGAAGGGTTGGATGGTCTTCGTGAGCGGCTAAAAGATTATTATGCTTTGGGAGCACGTTTTGCTAAATGGCGTGCGGTAATTGCTATTGATGAACACACTTTGCCAACAAGAGGCGCCATAAGACAAAATGCACAAGCTCTTGCACGCTATGCTGCCTTATGTCAGGAGTTCAATATTGTGCCTATTGTTGAGCCGGAAGTGTTGATGGATGGATCATCGTGTGGGCATTCAATCACACGCTGCTTTGAGGTGACACGCACTGTTTTGCAAGCTGTCTTTAAAGAATTGTTTGAAGCTCGTGTTCTTTTGGAGGGGATGATTTTAAAGCCCAATATGGTGATTGATGGAAAGGATGCACGCAAGGCTTCTGTTGAAGAAGTTGCTGAAAAGACCGTCCAAGTGCTTAAACAAACTGTTCCTGCTGCTGTTCCAGGAATTGCTTTTCTTTCTGGAGGGCAGTCTGATCAGGAAGCAACGGCGCATTTATCTGCTATGAATTCTTTGGGCGTATTGCCTTGGAAATTGACCTTTTCCTATGGACGCGCATTGCAAGCAGCTGCCTTAAAAGCATGGGCAGGAAAAGATGAGAATATTGCTGTTGCACAGAAGGCATTTCGTCATCGGGCTCGGATGAATCATCTTGCGGCTTTGGGACAATGGACAAAAGAACAAGAAAAAGCGTGCGCTTGAAGCACAAGCTCTGTTTTTAAATGCGGAGAGATTTTTCATATTTCTGCGTGATTTTTTGTGCCCTCATCATGATAAGAATGGCGGGGGCATTTTAGGCTTAAAAGCTTTCTCAGAGAGTTTTTTCCTTGGACCTTTTAAAAGTCTTTAATGGGTGCTATCGAGAGATAAGATTGCGGGAGAGGTGCAATTTCGAGAAGGGGAGACAATGCTAGGAAATTTGTGAATGCACAGCACTTTAGTATGGTGTCGTTCATGAGGTGGTACTTACTTTTTGCGTGAAAATCATAAAGCTCATACTGTATTGAAGAGTTTGATATTGTGATATTTTTTCTTTTTCATGTTATCATTACTTGTCATCGGCAGAATTCATTTGATTGCAGTTTCAAAGGTGGATTAAGCGGGTAGATTAGAAAGTTGCGATTTCTGAGCGGATTGGAATACAGCTTATGAAGCTTTTCTACGTCAGGATAGCTTCCTCTTCAATGGGGGTAGTTTTTCTATTAACGAGCGAATTGAATAACTCTTGCGAAAGAAAATAGATTTGCACCTCAATAAAACACCTATTTTTTCATTAAAATGGATAAATTTTTCTTGTATTTTTTGATGATATAATTACAAATGTCTAACTTCATAGCATCTTGGCTTAAAACGGGGGGAGTTGTGGACGGTATATCTTCTAAAAATAACAGTATATCTTCTAAGAATACAAGCATCAAAAGAAAAAATCGATACGCAGAACAGAGCTTTTCTGCAATTATGATGCGAAAATTGTGCAATATGGTGCGTGGGGTATTCGAAGGGATCTTTACAGTATTTACTTTCACAATTTTTCTTATCCTGTTCAACATACGTGGACCGGTTCATGCCATACTAAGCTTCTTTTCGGGTGCGAGTGGATTAGCGTGCTTTTTCTTTTTTGTCGGATACTACTTACAACGCCGCGAAGCAACAGCAGATGAAGCCGGTATATCGCTCACATTAATCTTAGCAATTGGTGAAGGCGTTTTTTCTATTTGCTGCATGTATGCTATGTGGGGTTACGACGCTCTCTTGTTCCGTTTAGCACCTCCTGGGTATGTTCTTATTCTCCCTGAATAAATAGAGTGCAATTCGTTTGCATACAAATCAAAATGAGAGGCTGTCTGCCTCTCAAATTCTTCATAATCGCTCTCCAAAATAATGACATCAGACCCGCGTTTTTAATGAAGGGACTAAAAAGCCTTGGGTCCTTAAGCCTCAAGGCAACCCTTTACAAGGGCGGTGCGCGCCTAACGGCATCCTTGATTAAGACACCCAAACGGCTTATGAACAAACTCTCTTATTAAGCCACATCATCTTTTATTCTTCTCATGCGGTTCTGAAATCATGATATAAAGGGCAAGCTTCTCATCGTGCCTAAATGGTAACTTATCGTGTGTTAAATGGAAAAATGAGAAAAAGCATCTTTATGCAATATAATCCAATTATGATTTATTGATTTAAACATAAAGGGTTTAAAGTTCTACAAGACTGATACGATAAAGGGGGGAAGTTGCCTATCTTAGAAACTAAGGCGTATTTTAGGTGCTCTTGATATAGCTATCTCACCAAATGGTTTTGAAGACTTATCCTTTTAGCTCTATTCACTAAAAGGTCATTTTGAGGGGGCTTGGCTAATGAATGTAAAGGAAAATTAGCATGTAATATTTCGCTTTTCTGGTATAGATGCTGAATGAGTTAATTATCTAGAGGATCACTGAAGAGGGAGCGCTAAAAAATGATGGAAAAACCGCTGCATTTTGGTGAATTCGTGGTTGAAGATATAATCGTAAAACTTGGCTTATCTGTTCCTGAAACAGTTGAATGGTTTGAAATGGTTAGGGTGTCAGTTCTGCATACGCTTAGCTCGCTATACAAAAAAATTATGATTTAGTGCAAGCTTTTAAACATAAATACCCTAAAGATATATCTTCTTTGTATATGTTCTTATCATCGTTAATGTGCCTTCTTAAAGCATGATAGGGGGTGCTATAAAGTTGAGGGCTGTAAAATATATGGGGCTTGGAGGGGGTGAGAAGACGGTGTTCAATCGAAGTACTCTATCCTTATTTTTATGGGCTATGCCTGAAAGAGAGGGCTGGAGAGACAATTTATGAGCAAAGAGAACGGTGTTTTGAGGTTGCGGTGTCTGCAAGAGCAGAACAGTGATCGTGGTGATATTTACAAACAATAAATTTGATAAAATTTTACAATTTTGCCAAAAGCCGGTTTATTATAAAAGCTGTTGCTCATGTGCTCTCACAAAGTTATAAGAAGCCCAAAAGTGCTAAAAAAGTCTTTGCTCTTTTTCAATAATATGAATCTGCAAACAATATTCAAAAAGTGTTCGTGTGTTTGAAAGAGAATAAAAGGATATTCTTGCAATAGAGAGAAGCGTATTTGTGAATTACAATTTGTCATGATTTTCGGTAAGCACTATTGTTTAGAGCGGTGAGAGAGGGCATGAAAAAATTTTCATATTCAGTTTTTTTAAAGAGTGTGGTCAGTCTTTAGGGTAGTGCTTGTGTCCCTAGAGCCTATCAAGTGAGCCGCATAAGGGTTTCAGCAAGCGAGCACCATTATACTCTTTGCCAGCGTATACTCTTTTGTCAGCGCCCCAATGTTTTGACAGCCCTTAGAACGTAAAGGGGCAAGAGAGGTATTTTATTCCTTTCTTGTACCGTTTCACTCCACACGCCAACTCTGCTTGTGATGAGCAAGCCAAGAGATTTTGTTTGACTCACTATGAGGGTTTGACATGAGAAAATCCTATGGTATTCATGATCTTTCATGAAAAACAATGAATTGTCCTTATAAACCAACGTGACAGTGCTGTTATGAAGAGAACTCCTTGCACATCTTAATAGCCCATAGAGATTTAACTGGGTATTATTTTATATTCTGTACACAGAAGTGTCTTTATAAAAATACTCCATCTTGCGCAGAAAAAAGAACAGCCCGTTAAAAAAGAAAAACATCTCAATGCTTGCTTTTCTTTTTTCCATGAGAGATTTAAATTGATAAGCCTGTCTGAAAAAAGTGCTGTTTATGCCCTTAAAGATATTGCTCTTGTATCAAGATTACTTATTCGGGTGAAAATTGCAATTTTGCGAGGTAAGCATAAACGCCATTTTTTGCCACAAGTTCGGCATGGGTTCCTTCTTCCACAAGGGCGCCTTTATCCATCACAAGAATGCGATCTGCTTTTAAAATTGTTGCCAAACGATGTGCAATGACCAAGGTTGTGCGGTTTTGCATCAACCCTTCTAAGGCGTCTTGCACCAACTTTTCACTGTTTGCATCTAAAGCAGATGTTGCTTCATCAAGCAGCAACAGGGGTGCATTTCTTAAAATTGCCCGCGCAATACCAATGCGTTGTTTTTGTCCCCCAGAAAGCATGGTACCGCGTTCTCCTACTTGCGTATCCAAGCCATCTGGTAAAGCTTGAATAAATTCAAGTGCATTAGCCGCTTTAGCGGCAGCAAGGATTTCCTCTTCATGGGTATTTTCAGTTCCAAAAATAATATTATCACGCAATGTTCCATCAAAAATGGCAACATCTTGTGGAACATAGGAAATTGCACTGCGTAAATCTTGTAAAGAAAGGCGATTAATTTCCATGCCATCCAACCGAATTGTTCCATTTGTCGGATCATAAAAACGAAGGATCAAAGAAAAAATGCTGCTTTTTCCTGCTCCAGAAGCCCCAACAAAAGCAACCGTTTCGCCTGCTTTTACAGAAAATGAAAGCGAGCGTAAAACTTTCTCTTGTGGTCTAGAAGGATAGGTAAAATCAACCTGATCAAAAACAAGTTCACCTCGAATAGGTTGCTCTAATGATAAAGGATTTTTAGGTGCTACAATAGTAGGTTGTTCTTGTAATAATTCGGCAAGCCGTTCAGCAGCGCCTGCTGCTTGGATTAATTCTGCCCCAAGTTCCGATAATTGCGCAAAAGTAGAAGCTCCAAAAACCGCATAAAGAACAAATTGCCCTAATGTCCCTCCTGTCATCGTTCCATTCAAAACATCGCGCGATCCAATCCATAAAACAGCAACCACACTGCTAAAAACCAAAAAAATTGCAAACCCCGTAAAAAAGGAGCGCAAGATTACAGAAGCACGTGCTGTTTGAAAAGCACGTTCTATCAATTGTGAAAAACGTATTGTAACGCGTTTTTCAGCGGTAAAAGCTTGCACAGTGCGAATAGCACTTACCTGCTCTGTAGCAACAGCATTGGCATCTGCGAGACGATCTTGCGCCGCGCGGGTACGAGAGCGAACTTTACGTCCAAAGACTACTAAGGGAATGGCCACAACAGGAATAGCTGCTAAAACCAACAAAGACAATTTAGCATTGGTGATCACCATCATTACGACGGCTCCGATCACGATAATCAGCTGACGCAAAGCGGTAGAGGCGGTAGAGCCCACAGCTAATTTTATTTGTGTGGTATCTGTTAGAAGCCTTGAAACAATCTCTCCTGAATGTGATCGATCAAAAAAAGCAGGAGAAAGTTTCATAATATGGACAAACACATCACGCCGTAAATCGGCAACAATCCGTTCTCCCAAGGTGATAACACAGTAATAACGGGCTGCTGAAGCAAATGCGAGAAACAAGGCTAAGATAAACAAAATTCCAAAGTAAAAATTGATATGTCCATGGCTTGAAGTAGAAAACCCATGATCAAACATTTGGCGGATAGCCACAGGCAAAGCTAATGTGACTAGAGCAGCAACAGATAACGCTAGAAAAGCAAAGATAAACAACCAACGATAGCGCAAAAGATAAGGAACAAAAATTGCAAGCGAAGAGAATGAAGATTTTTTAGGGGAAGACTTTGTCGATTTTTCTGAACGATAACGTAATGTCATAAAATTTTGCTCACTGTATTGGATTTGTAACACTTGATACAATGATGTATCTTGAACACTTGTTTTTTGATGCGTGCTCAGTTATAGAAATAAATACTTTAATCAATGTATCAAAAAGACAAAGGAAGTGC
Source organism: Bartonella sp. AA23NXGY (assembly GCF_042197165.1). NCBI lineage: Bacteria > Pseudomonadati > Pseudomonadota > Alphaproteobacteria > Hyphomicrobiales > Bartonellaceae > Bartonella > Bartonella sp. AA23NXGY. Next base: position 87,911 of record NZ_JBHIRO010000006.1, read on the forward strand.
ACTTAAAAAAACAAGCAAGTGCTATTTCATTCTATAAACGCAAAAGGTTTGACGCATGAAAGCGAATATTCACCCCAATTATCATAAAATTACCGTTGTTATGACGGATGGAACCCAATATACGACGCGCTCTACTTGGGGAAAAGAAGGCGATACTCTTAATCTAGATATTGATCCAAGAACGCATCCGGCATGGACAGGTGGCTCCCAAACACTCGTAGATCGTGGTGGTCGTCTTTCTAAATTCAAAAATCGTTTTGGTAATATTGGCATGTAAAAGCCTCCTTTTTATGGGGAACAAGGGTTTTAAACAAATCGATTGCAAACGATGAGTTTTTTATCCTATCAAAGAGTGCACTTTAAATATTAATTCAAAAACGCATCCGACATAAACAGATGGGTCTTAAACACTTATAAATCATTGTGGTTGCGTTTTTAAATTCAAAAATCATTTTGAATATATGCATAAATCCTTTCTTCCCTAGAGTATAAAGACTTGAAATAAAATAATTGTAAACTTTTCTTCTTTTTTTGGAACTGAACATACCCATGGAGAGGAAATTTTGGCCACTTCTAAAGCTGCCAATGCATTTGAATTTATTCAAGCTTTACCAGATGGCTTGGATACGCAAGTAGAAGAACGTGGTACTATGCTTTCTGGGGGGCAAAAACAACGCATTTTTTAAGAAATGCAGCCCTCTTGTTGCAAGCTGGCACCGTCATTATATTTGCCAACTCGTGGATGTTGCTACAGCCCTTGGCACTTGAGATAATTTATTATAGGCATTTTAAGTTCTTTCTTAATAGTTTTTTATTCACGCGGGCTCTCTCCGCTTGGTACGTGCAAAAGACATGGTTTTGGTTGGTTCACCATGGAACAGGTTTGAAATGAGAGAATCTTACGGTATTCGGGATTCTCATTCAACCTATAAAATAATGAATTATTATTATAAATCAAAATGTTGCTGCTTGATGAAGCAACATTTTCTTTAGATGCAAACAGTGAAAAGTTAGTGCAAGATACCTTAGAAGGATTGATGCAAAATCCTAAATCCTAGTCATTGCACATCGTTTGGCAACAATTTTAAAAGCAGATCGCATTCTTGTGATGGATAAAGGCGCCCTTGTGGAAGAAGGAACACACAACTCATTATAAAAAATAATGTTTATGCGCATTTGGCTCAACTGCAATTTTCATCTGAGTAAGTGATCTTGATACAAAAGCAGTATTTTTAAGGGCATAAACAGCACTCTTTTCAGACAGGCTTATCAATTTGAAACTCTCATGGAAAAAAGAAAGGCAAGCATTGAGGTGTTTTTCTTTTTTAACGGGCTGTTCTTTTTTTGCCTGAGATGAAGTATTTTTATAAAGACACTTCTGTGTACAGAATATAAAATAATACCCAGTTAAATCGCTATGGACTATTAAGATGAGCAAGGAGTTCTCTTCATAACAGCACTGTCACGTTGATTTATAAGGATAATTCATTGTTTTTCATGAAAGATCATGAAAAACATAGGATTTTCTCATGCCAAATGTAGTTATATTAAATCAATCAAAACCATGTCTCTTGTATGTGGCAAGCAGAGAGAGCTCGCGTGAATAAAACACTTTAGAAAGAATAAGTCCTCTTTATGAATCGTCTCAAGTTTTAGGGGCTGTAGTAATATTGAGGGGATTAGGAAAGTGTATGATGATGTCGCTTTACTAAAAAAGAGCCGATAAATGAGTAAAAAGACGCTTTTTATCAATTTTATAAAACAAGGTGAGCACGCAGCCATGTTTTGCTGTGTTAGGCTTTTGAGTACTTTGAACCAATATTGTGGGAGTGCATTTTAAGAATTATAAAGCTCTTCTTAAAAGTGCATAAATCATTAGAGCAGTACAATTAAATACAAATTGTTTTATTTTACCAATAAAAACATCTATATTTTGTGTATTGTTTTTATTAAAATAGAATATGTAGTGATTTTCAAATCAGATATACACATAATGATGCAATATCGAGAAGTCGATAAAAGAGCTGCGTTAAATGTTGGTGAGGATAGAAGAAAGCAAGAATGAGTGATCACGATACTTTCATAGTTATAGTAGGAATAGTTATAATAGGGAGCATAATCTATAGTCTTTGGTTAGCAAATTATCAGAAAAAGCAATTAAGTGAACAACTTGAGCAATATGAGAAATTACTGCAGCTAAAAGATCGAGAGTGCGCGATATACCACGATATTATTGCACAATGGGAACAAAGGCTTGTTAAAAAAACTCAAAAAATATCGCCAAAATGGATTAAACAATGGGATGAAGAAGCAAAGCATTGGGAAAGAGATTTACTGGAGATAAAAAATCCTGAACATTGGCTATCTTCTGAATCGAGCGGACAATGGCCTTTGATGGTAAAAGATATTTGTATGCAAGGATATGGAGAAGCGTGGTTTTTGTATGAAAAGGCGCTGACAAAAGAACTGACTGATGAACATATCAAAAAAATAAATGAATTAATGATGCGTCCAATTTTTAAAGAAACTTATCCTAAAGTTGTGCGATTCATGAGACAGAATGGTGTCACATTACGAAAGTTTGTGGACCCTTTGACGAAAAAAAAGCGCTATAAGCCTACAATGCTGTTGTTTCATTGGTGGTTATATATGATTGATGATATGATTACGGCTGAATATGAACAGCAACTACAAGACAAGGCTTCAGGATACTATGAAGAGTTAAAGTCTTTGGAAATTTATTATGAAGATATACCTAAATATACAGAATATGAAACGCTAGAAGAGATACTGTCTTGTTGGTATCTTAGTCTGCCTAGAGATGCTGAATTACTATGCATTTGTAAAAGAGAGCTTCTAGCATTATTGTATGATATTTCCAGTGCTTATAAAGCGGCAAGAAAAACTTTTATTTACTATAAGCAGCTTATTGATACGGTAAAAGAAGGATATATGGCCTTTGATAAGGATTGTCGTTACTCCACGGTTAGAAATGACATTGATGTTTGTAGAGAGAAAGATAAAGAAAAGAAAAAGGGGTTGCGTATTGCTAAAGAGACTCCAACATATGAAAAAGCCTATAAATTAGGAGTCATAGAATGGATGAAGTGGTCAAGTAAGAAATGTGATAATCAATGGATCTTTTGGAAAATGCTTGTCAAAATAGGAAATTCAAAAGAAAAATTAAAAATCATTTTTGGTGATGAAAAGGTAAATGCACTGGAAGAGGCTATCAAAAAAGATCAAGAACAGTTCGTGAGCGAATTTCAAGAAGCAATTCTCGAGAACAAAAATGTGCATTTTTATAAATCCCATGCCTATTTGATACATACTTTAGAATAATGCTGAAAAGAAGGAGAAGCTGATAACAATTGTATGAATTAATATATTAATGGAAATTGGCATAATTGCGTATTTTTGTGAAAAGAGAATAGAGGTATATGCCGCAGCTCTTACCAAAAAGGAGAGAGTGGGCTCTTCTAGAGTCAAGTTTTTGCGCGCAGTGTAAGAGTGATCTCTCAAGAGAAGTAGGAGAGGTTTTTGCCTCAGGTGCGATAATTGTTTCTTGTGGCGTTTGGTTATGATGGGATTTGTGTTTATTGCCTTTTGCAGCTTGTTTGCAGGGGAATTTGAATAACAGAAACGTCAATAAGGTAAGCTATTGGGGATTGCTTTTGTGGGGGCTTATAGCAAGTACATTTTTTGTTCGTGGTGATGTTTTTTGTCACTATCTAATCAGTTATTTCCTATCGTTATTTGAAAGAAAATTAAAAACTCTTTCTTCATGTGTTTGTTTAAGGTTCTAAGGGTTTTGTAAAAAACTGTAAGAATTAAATGCTTTTTTGAAGTTTTTTTTATAGTTTGATGCGAATGTGTTCATTGCCGGCAATGATATTTTTTTTGCGGAATATATCGCTACCGCCTTCTTTATCAGTGACAAAAACACCGGTTTTGCGAAGCATCAGTATGCTGGTAGTTTTATCAAAAATGTGCAGGTTATCTCCCCAAAAACCATCGGTTTTTTCTGCGGCGACATAAGATAAACTCAAGAGCAGCGCCAAAACGGCGCAATCCAGTAACTTCCATCATTATATTGCGTAATTCAATAAGATAGGTTCCATGATTTGGGCGACCAAAATGAGGCATTCCCGTGGCAATGACACAATCTTCCAGTCTGCGTCGAGCAGAAACGCGACAGCGTCGGTTATTGAAAAAAGCACCATACCCGCGTTCTGCGGTGAAGAGTTCATCACTCACGGGATTGTAAATGACACCACCAACGATTTTTCCTTGGCTTTCTAAGGCAATGGAAACAGCAAAAAAAGGAATGCCATGGAGAAAATTTGTGGTGCCATCTCAAAGGGTCAACAATAAAACGGTGTTGTGAATCTTCTCCAGTGATTTCTTCTGACTCTTCCATCAGAAAACCAAATTTGGGGTGCGCTTTGCTTAATTCATTTAAAATAATTTTTTCCGCTTTGCGATCTGCTTGGCTGAGGTAATCTGCTGGATTTTTTTAGGCTTAAATGCCTTTTTTGAGGGTTTTTTCTAATTTTAGGCGAATGTGTTCATTGCCGGCAATGATATTTTTTTTGCGAAATATATTGTTGCCGCCTTCTTTATCGGTGACAAAACCACCTGCTTCACGAACCATCAATATTCCAGCAGCCATATCCCAAATTTGCAGGTTATCTTCCCAAAAGCCATCGGTTCTTCCAGCAGCAACATAAGCTAAATCAAGCGCAGCAGCACCAAAACGGCGAAGTCCGGCAACCTCTGCCATCACATTACGTAATTCAATAAGATAGGCTCCATGATTTGGGCGACCAAAATGAGGCATTCCTGTAGCAATGACACAATCTTCTAGTCTGCGTCGAGCAGAAACGCGACAGCGGCGGTCATTGAAAAAAGCACCACACCCGCGTTCTGCGGTAAAGAGTTCATCACTCACGGGATTGTAAATGACACCACCAACGATTTTTCCTTGGCTTTCTAAGGCAATGGAAACAGCAAAAAAAGGAATGCCATGGAGAAAATTTGTGGTGCCATCTAAAGGGTCAACAATAAAACGGTGTTGTGAATCTTCTCCAATGATTTCTTCTGACTCTTCCATCAGAAAACCAAATTTGGGGCGCGCTTTGCTTAATTCATTGAAAATAATTTTTTCCGCTTTGCGATCTGCTTGGCTGACATAATCTGCTGGTCCTTTCAAAGACACTTGCAAATTTTGCACTTCACCGTAATCACGTACCAACGAGCGTCCTGCTTTCATTGCAGCTTGCACCATGACATTCATGACTGCAGAATGGGCCATTGTTTATTCCTTTATTTATCTTTTTCATTTGCACGACGCAAATAAATCAACTCATTGGTGTCTACAATGATACGTTCACCAGCATTCATAAAGGGGGGAACAAGAATACGAATCCCGTTTTCAAGAATGGCGGGTTTATAAGAGGAGGTAACCGTTTGTCCTTTGATGGCAGGGTCGGCTTCTGCAATCGTGACAGCAACTTGATCAGGAAGTGAGATGCCAATAGGCTTTTCTTGATAAAGTTCAACTGTAACAGTCATCCCATCTTGGAGAAACGCAGCACGTTCACCAACAAAATCCTTTTGAAGTTCAAGTTGTTCATAAGATTCTGAATCCATAAAGACCAAAGCATCCCCTTGTTGATAAAGAAATGTGAAATCCTTTTGTTCAAGGCGCACGCGTTCAACTGTCTCAGCAGCACGAAAGCGTTCATTAAGTTTTGTACCATCAATCAAATTTTTCATTTCAACTTGGTTAAATGCACCACCTTTTCCTGGTTTTACAGCGTTACATTTAACAGCAACCCATAAACTTCCTTGATGTTCGATCACATTACCAGGGCGAATTTCATTGCCATTAATTTTCATCGTTTCTATCCAATTCTATTCTTGCAAAAAGAACTCTCTTGTTGTTTTTATGGCGCTTTTCTTTGCTGCCTTTAACAGTCAAGCTCTTTTGTTATTTTCGGGCTAAAATCCCTTTGATTAACCTTGCGGCTCTCTCATGGTCCTGTGTGCTCTTTATGGGCTTTCTCCTACTTTTTGCAAAGAGAAAAGCTTAAGTAAAAAAGGACCTTTATGTATTTTTGCTTTTCAGTTCTTTGCAAGACCATAAAAAGCGCTCAGACGCAAGCTTTTTAAAAATTTGCACAAAAATTTTTTAGAATTTTTGGGGAAATTTATCCCGTTGTGTCGTAAAATATCATCATTGATGGCAATAATATAATTGATGGCAATGATATAAGTTCCCTAAAACCATGAGGTGTTTTTAATTAAGAATATGTGATGAATATGTGAATACGGAGTTTATTATGAGTGTCTCATGGGATAGAGCGTGGTGTGTGTTATCGCGGGGTGTTCGTTTGTATTCTTATCAGAGATCAGCTGTAAAAAGGCTTTCTGTTTTATCGAGGTCAGGACTCTAAATTTTTTTAAAAGCAGGTATTTTTCTGTACTTGATGCGATTTCATCATGAGAGTACGGGGGCTGTTGTTTTGTTAAGATATCAGCATAGAAAAAGACAAGTGGAGCATTTAGGATATCGGCTATTTCTTTTAAACGCTCTGCGCTGACACGATTTAAGCCGTTTTCATATTTCTGGATTTGTTGGAAAGTAACACCTAAATGTTGACCTAATGTTTTTTGAGACATCTTCAACATTTTTCGTCTCAAACGAATTTTTTTGCCAATGAATTTGCCGCTGAAAATGTCGTTATAAGGATTTTTACCAAAACCCTAGAAAATGCTACACGGGATATAGAAAACTCTTCAGCTGCTTCAATCACAGATAAGCCAAGTTTTGCATTTACATCTTCGCGTAACAATTCACTAGGGTGTGGGGCATTTTCATTATTTTTAGTATTCTTCTTTAATCTCAAAGCTATAATTTACACTATTTTGTATTGTCACAATCTATAATAAAATTTATCCACTCTGGCTAAAAATGAGGTTTTTTATTGAGGTGCAAATCTCTTTGCCTTTCGCAAGAACTTTTAAGTCTTTACGTGTAAAATATAGAGAATGTTTACATTAAATAGCGGGTTCATTTGGGCTGAGTACTTATATGAGCACGTGGTTCTCCGTTCACATTATACTGAAGAAGAGACACTATAACTCTACTATTTAATCTTATTCTATAACTCAAAGTTACACCCATATTTTGTTGCTTTTGAGGTTGATCTGTATAGATCACATTATATCCATTCCGTCGCAACAGATTGATAAATAAAGGAGTAAAGTTGTCTGCTGTATTATTTTTCTTTATAAGAAGTGTGGTTGTAGCTGGTGGTAGAGATCTCTTGATATCGCTAATAAATTTGTTAGCAACTAATTGTGCCTGACGCTTTGTAAGACTTTGATCAACATAATTTGATGAATAATTGCCTACAGATGCGCAACCAGCCACCAACACAACCGGTGACAGCAATAAATATTTTAACATCTTTAATTCCCCTTACTTATTGTTGCTCTTTATTTGCGAAGCTCCTCTTCCAGAAATTAAGAGCAACTTTACTTATAGCACATTAACAACATATCGGTATCTAATCAATCGGTTAATTAATCAATGAATAATGGTTTCAGCTGTAAAGGCTGCTTGAAGTGCTTCTGGTGGCGTATATTTTAATAAACAGCTGCTTTTAGTGATTATGATAAAAAAGCAATTTTTTGCGTTTGCATGTTAAGATCATGTCCTCTATCACCATTATAAAATGATGCGTTAGGTTCTGTTCCAGATCGACCAAAAAAATTTTCAAGCATTGCTTTTTGAGGGCTGTCTTTTTTTAAATACGTATGAATGCTTATTCTGTTTGCTGTAAAATACTGTCGTTTGAGGTGTGGTGTTTGTAAGGCATAAAACTTTGTACATGTGATGTTTTTATGAGAGTGTGTGGTGAATATTTGAGGGAGAGCTTGTCCGGATAATCTTGTGAAATGAACCACATAAAATGGGAAGCTAAAAGAGTTCTGTTCTGAGAAGACGGATTGTTTCCCAACTGGATAGGGAAGGGGCTTCTGTCCTTTGAGGGGTGGGAGGCAAGTCAAGAACAGAGAGTGTAGCGCCTTATATTATGATGTTAAAAGCTTTCATTTTGATCAGAGAGTAATTGTAAAATGGCTCTTTGTTTTATCGAGGTTAGAACTCTAAATCTTTTGAGCAGTAGGTATTCTTCTGTACTTGATGCGATTTCATCATGAGAGTACGGGGGCTGTTGTTTTGTTAAGATATCTGCATAGAAAAAGACAAGTGGAACATTTAAGATATCGGCAATTTCTTTTAAACGCCCTGCGCTGACACGATTTAAGCCGTTCTCATATTTCTGGATTTGTTGGAAAGTAACACCTAAATGTTGACCTAATGTTTTTTGAGACATTTTTAGCATTTTTCGTCTCAAACGAATTTTTTTGCCAACGAAAATGTCATTATCAAGATTTTTGGCTCGCATTTTAAAGCCCCCGCCGGTTGCGAGCGCCCTCGCGTTGGTATTCCGGGAGTCTAAAAACACTGACCTCGAATCAGCATTTTGCTTTTAGTGCTTAAAGCACCTGGACATAGCAAAATCTCCCGGAATTCCGGGATACCCGCAAAGCGGGGTAAATTTATGTACGAGGTTTCGGGTTTTTAGAGCCCTATTGGTCGTTGCGTATGCGACCAAAACACCTTTCAATATGTAAAGTAATTTCGGAGGCTTGGCAATAAAAAATAGTTTTTTAATGAGAGTTGGCGTGTTTTTCATCCAAGCAAAAAGAATGAAAAAATAGAGCTTGCGGAATTTTCGGGATAGCCTAGCTCTTTTGCTTATTGGATATTGTTTGCTTAAGCAAATGATACCAGTGCGTTTTCTTTACCAATGAAAATGTCATTATCAAGATTTTTGGCTCGCATTTTAAAGCCCCTGCCGGTTGCGAGCGCCCTCGCGTTGGTATTCCGAGAGTTTGAAAATACTGAATCCGAATCAGCCTTTTTGCTTTTAGTGCTTAAAGCACCTAGACAGAGCAAAATCTCCCGGAATTTCTATAAATTTTATCTTTTTGATGCAGAGAGGAGTATTTTAAAAAACAGGAAGGAGCTTTATTGCTTCTTTGTGCGCTTTTTCTAGTTGTGCCTTATCCATGCCTTGGAGCATTATTTCAAGATCAGGAGCTTGCATTTTTGCCTCCTTTGCGAGCATATACCATGCCGCTGCCATTATTATATCGCCTTTTGTTCCTGTGCCATCTCGATAAAGCCTTGCAAGGGAAATCTGTGCTGGTGCAATCATGTTGATCGCATTTCTTTGAAGTAAATGAAAAGCACGCTGAAAATCTGTTTCTCCTCCACGCCCCTGTACAAGCCATTGTGCTAAATGAAGTTGAGCTTTTAAGTGGTTGTTTTGAGCCGCTACCTCCATGAGCTTGCGGGCATTGCGATCATCCTTTGGTCGCTTTAATGTGCCTAAGGAAAGAATTTTTGCAGCAGAAAAAGCCGCTTCAGCATCCCCAAGAGCAGCACCTTTTAAGTACCATTTTAAGGCTTGCTCTATTGCTTCATTTTCACGACTTTGGGAAGAAACACCAGGGAGAGCTTGTTTTTCCTGTGAGGCTTTATAAAGAAGCAGTTGTCCATAATAAAAATAGGCTTCCTTGACGCCTGCTTTGACAGCTTTTTGAATGAATTGCGCACCAAGTTCTTGATTTTGTTTTATAAAGTTACCATCAAACAACATAAGTCCATAGCGTAGTTGTGCTTGGGGTTCCCCCTGTTTTGCAGCACGTTCAAACCATAAAGCAGCACGCGCACCGTCAATAGGAACAGCACATCCTTCCATATAAATTCGGGCAAGAAGAGTTTGTGCAAAAGGATCATTTTTTTCAGCACGTCGGAGTGCTTCACGAAAAGCTTTTAAATAATAACCTTGGATGTAATAGTCATAGGCTTGGTCATAGTCTCCAGCTTTTAAGGGCTGAAAGGGTTCTTGAGTGTTTGAAGCTTCTTGAATCGTATTGAAAGAGCTTTCAGAATTTGAGATTTCTTCAGTGTTTCCCGCTGAACTTACAGCAGAACTTGCAAGCCCAATCACGCCTAAGATGAGCAGCTTCACGCTTCTCTTGATCATGGTGTTTTCTCCTCATTACCGATCAGAATTTTCACATTTTTTTTTCATCATTACAAGCCGTATAAGAATTTCATTTCTATATTACTTTTTATCTCTCAGTTTTTCGTCTTGGTTCAAGGTAGGATTGGGTAAGTTAAAAAAGTAGCATAAATGTCGACGAGAGACAGACTGTTTAAAACAGTTCTGTTAAAAATAATAATGATGAAGGGTTATCGTATGTAAAGATGCTTATCTTCTATTATATCAAGGGCTTATCCCCCTAAAATGAAAAAATTCTTACAATGGAGGTTGCTTTTTAAAATACGTATGAATGCTTATGAATAGCGCACGCTATCCGTGTGATGTTAGCTTGCATTCTCATCAGAGATCAGCTGTAAAAAGGCTTTCTTTTTTACCGTTGTTAGAACTCTAAATCTTTTGAGCAGCAGGTATTCCTCTGTGCTTGATGCGATTTCATCATGATGATACGGGGGCTGGTGTTTTGTAATGATATCGGCATAAAAAAAGGCAATGGGAACATTCAAAATATCAGAAATTTCCATTAAACGCCCTGCGCTGACACGATTTAAGCCTTTTTCATATTTTTGAATTTGTTGGAAGCTTACGCCTAAAGCGTGCCCTAAAGTTGTTTGAGACATTTTTAGCATTTTTCGTCTCAAACGAATTTTTTTGCCAATAAAAAGATCAATATTAAGATTTTGAGATTGCATTTTTCCCCGCCGGTTGCGAGCGCCCTCGCATGAGTATTCCGGGAGCTTGAAAATACTGAACTCAAATCAGCCTTTTTGCTTTTAGTGCTTAAAGCACCTGGACATAGCAAAAACTCCCGGAATTCCGGGATACCCACAAAGTGGGATAAATTCATGTTTGAGTTTTCGGGTTTTCAAGGCCCTATTGATCGTTGCGTATGCGACCAAAACATCTTCTAATTCATAAAGTAATTTTAGGAAATTTACAATAAAAATTAAAATAGTGTCTCTTAACGTGTCGTTTCTTAAAATGGAGGGGTGGCATGTTTTGCATTCAAGCAATAAAGTGTTCACAAAGGGGACTTTGAATAGCACACACTATCGCGTGATGTTAGCTTGCATTCTCATCAGAGATCAGCTGTAAAAAGGCTTTCTTTTTTACCGTTGTTAGAACTCTAAATCTTTTGAGCAGCAGGTATTCCTCTGTGCTTGATGCGATTTCATCATGATGATACGGGGGCTGGTGTTTTGTAATGATATCGGCATAAAAAAAGGCAATGGGAACATTCAAAATATCAGAAATTTCCATTAAACGCCCTGCGCTGACACGATTTAAGCCTTTTTCATATTTTTGAATTTGTTGGAAGCTTACGCCTAAAGCGTGCCCTAAAGTTGTTTGAGACATTTTTAGCATTTTTCGTCTCAAACGAATTTTTTTGCCAATAAAAAGATCAATATTAAGATTTTGAGATTGCATTTTTCCCCGCCGGTTGCGAGCGCCCTCGCATGAGTATTCCGGGAGCTTGAAAATACTGAACTCAAATCAGCCTTTTTGCTTTTAGTGCTTAAAGCACCTGGACATAGCAAAAACTCCCGGAATTCCGGGATACCCACAAAGTGGGCTCATCTTTACGCTAGAACTTAGGGTTTTCAAGGCCCCTTTTGGTCGTTGCGTATGCGACCAAAACATCTTTTAATTCATAAAGTAATTTCAGGAAATTTACAATAAAAATAGTTTTTTACTTACAAAATTTGTTTTTTTATGAGAGGTTATCTGCTTCTTAAATCTCTCTGGAATGATTGTCAAAATCATGACATCAGCCCCCGTGTTTTTTGAGAGGGTTAAAAAGCCTTAAGTTTTAAGATCAAAAGAACTTTGGACGCTTAAAAGTTAAACATTTTCAATTCGCTAATATTGACAACATAGACAAGAGTAATTATCTCCAATATTCAGGAATAGAAAGGACATATATTATGAAGACCACCCTTTCTCCGCTAATTTCAGAGTTCGAAACCGTTGAACAGGAAAGCAGCTACACTGCATGGCTGCGCGATAAGGTAGCGAGCAGTCTTGCAAATCCATATCCTCCTATTCCGCATGATGAGGTTATGGCTGAAATGGAAGTTATAATCAGTCAGCTTGAAGCTGAACAGGACAAGTGATGCTTCCGGTTGTTTGGTTGTCTTCGGCGCGCGACAATTTGCGTCAGATGTTACCTATATTGCTCGCGAGAAACCATCTGCTGCGCGCCGAATGAAAAGGTTTTTGGAAGCATCTGTATTGCCATTGGCTGAACATCCATATTTATACAGACAGAGTGAGAAGGTATTAGGATTACGAGAAATTGTAGCGCATCCAAATTACCTTATATTGTATCGAGTAGCTGCACATAAAATCGAAATTGTAGCTGTAGTACATGCCCGACGTGAATTTCCTATTTTTCTTTAATCTAATCAGAGGCTATCTGCCTCTTAAACCTTTCTGGAATGATTGTCAAAATCATGACAACAGCCTCCGTGTTTATCAAAGGGATTAAAATGATTTCTTCCACGGTAGTGAATTGCTGTCCCTTCATTTAAATTTGCACAATTGCTTGCTGTTTGAAAAAGGGTGAGGGGAATCGTTTCTTTGAGCCTATAGAATGGGTGTGTCTGTGGCATGTGGTGGGGTGCTACGTGTTTTTGGGCGTGCACTTAAAAAAAATAAACATAAGCATTATTCAAATTTAACGTGATGCTGTAGTAACTTTCTTCGCATCTAAATTGAAGCCGGCTTCACATAGTCGATGAGAAAGATCTTTAAGTGTTTCTTTTACGTGTTCTTTAAAAGGAAGGTATATAATTCCATTAATATCTGAAGGGAGTTCAAGGTCTTGTTTTTTTAGAATAGCGACATTTTTGCGAGAAAGTGCAGCGATTAACATGCCCATTTCGAAAATAACGTTTTGTCGTGCACGGGGTTGTGCTGCTTTTTTGCCGGCAGATTTGGCATAGCCTATATCATCGGGAGTAAGCAGCACAATACCAAATTTTATGAAATCGCTACAGATTCCTTTTTCTAAAGCTTCAATGATGGTTAAGCCATTACCACTCGTATTTTGTAAAATGTATGGTTCAAGATTAAAATCATTAAGAATAGATGTAAGTTGCTTTAGGGCAGTACGATCATGACCGTGAACGATAAAGATTTTTTTATTTGAAGGATTGGAAGCCATTTTTGAGAGAAGAATCGTTGATGTTTCTTCTATATGCTTTGCTAAATCTTCTATTAACTTTTGTTTTATGTTTTCGCTGCCTTGAACTTGAAGTTTTCCTGTGCTTTCATACCAATTAATAACGCCTCCTTCGGAGGTTTTGATCTGATATCCTTTAGAAGAATTAAGTGATAGAGACTTAGTTTCTATGATTTTATATCCAGCTGTTTTAACTATATCTTTAAGGTCTTCGAAGGTGCCGCTATATTTCACTGTTTATATTCTTTCAATATCGCTGGTTATTAATATAAAATGTTGATTTATTTTTATAACTATTTGAATTTAAATAGCTTTATGATTTCATTTTCTTATACTATGCACAAAAAGAGACGGTCACCTTCCATTCAATTGATTGAAACGTGGGAAAACTTGACTAAATGATGGGAAATTTTACTGCGTGATGAAGCGATCTGATTGAATTGTGAATGAACGAAACGAATTTTTCTCCTATTTATATATTCCATTATGTTCTCTATATAAGAAACACGAAAGTTAACGCTTTATTTATAAATTCTCCTCCTATATTACAAGGGGGTGTTCTCACATTTTTCTTGCATTGTTTTAAGCAGTATTAAGGGGTTGTTGTTCCTCAAAATGACTTCTTCTACAGCAATGAATTCACATCCAGTCTTTAAGACTTCATCAAAGGTTGAAAAATCGCTTCCTGCTTGGATAATGGCGGGGGTTTGCATAATTTCTGCCCACCATGTTGCTAACTGGAGATTGCGGGGGTGCGCTTGGGGTTTTTTATCAGCACCGAGTTTTCCAAAGAACAGGTAATCAACACCTGTTTCCGCTGCAAGCATAGCACTATGGCGATTGCGTAAATTGCCAAAGCCTATAATTTTTTGTTCCTTTTGCTGATTTTTGAAGCTTTCAAGAGCGTTAAGATCATTTTCTATGTGCAATCCATCAGCCTTTATGCGCCCAGCAATGCGGCTGTCATCAGCAATGAGAAGGGCTGCGTCATGATGTTGAATATCTTCTGCGTAAGTTTGCGCTTGTTGTTGTAAAAAAGAGCTATCATCTTTCAATTTTTCAGAATCATAGAGGATGACGCATGCAAAAGACTTTGTTTGTAAAATTTGCTGCAAAAATGTGTGTGGGGTGTTGCGCCGAACATCAAGTGTTAAAATCAACTGAGGGAAAAGAGGTGGATCAATTGGTTTATTTTTTTGTTGTGTCATGTCAAATCCCTGTTTCTTAGAAAAAATAACGCTTAAAAATTAAAGTTTCATTCTATTATGCTTATTTGCGATGAAACTGACCACCATTTTCACGTAATTTAAAGGATTTGTGGGTGTGTGGAAGCCTGTTTATGAGAAATGAGAGTGTTTTTAAGCATAATATGTCGCCTTTTTGTTGTGATACACGTATGGACGCTTTTCGTTCTTTTGCCTTTAAAAAACTTTTGCTTTTAAAAAAATAAACGCTTAAAATGAAACTTGACTCTTAAAAATTAAAATTTCATCCTGTTCATGCTTGTTGGCAATAAGGGTAAGCACCATTTTTATGGGACTTCAAGGGGGGTGCAACGTGTGGGAGTCCACTGATGAAATACCAAGGTATTCTTGAGCATAATACTCAACCTTCTCATCGTGATACACGCATTGATGTTTTTCGTTCTTTGGCCTTATTGACGATTTTCATCAACCATATTCCCAGAACGATCTATGAGTCTTTTACTCATAGAAACTTCGGTTTTTCTGATTGTGCAGAAGTGTTTGTTTTGCTTTCAGGGATTGCTCTTGGGTTAAGCTTTCATGGACGATTACAGCAAAAATCCTTTGCTTTTATTATCCGAAAACTTTGGTACAGAGCTCTGCAGCTCTATGGGGCATATCTTTTTACGACTTTTGTCACGTTAAGTCTTTTTTTTGCTGCCTTTTTATTATGGCGAACAGAAAAACTTTTATCGATGAACAATGTGGGACTCTTTTTTAAAGAGCCTAGTATCGCATTTTTGAGTACCTTAAGCTTTGGGCATCAATTGGGATATAATAATATTCTTCCTCTTTATATCGTTTTGATGTTTTTTGCGCCTTTTATCCTTTATTTGAGTTGTAAGCAGACAAAATGGCTGCTTTTGGGCTCCTTTACATTGTATCTTATCTGCGGATTTTACAAAATTGCTCCTCCTTCTTATCCTTTAAAGGGAAAGTGGTTTTTAAATCCTTTGTCTTGGCAATTCTTATTTGTCATAGGATTGACCAGTACTTTAGCGCTTAAACAAGGAAAAAAAATCGCTTTTCAGTCTTTTTGGATTGTTTGTGCGGCAGCGTATCTCTTGTTGGCGCTGTCATGGGTTCGCTTAAATTGGTGGGGCATTTTGGGGTGGCTTGGCTGGTCTTCCCCATTGTTGAACTTTAATAAAACCTTTTTAAGCTTGCCACGTTTACTCCATGTTCTTGCATTAGCCTTTCTCATTCTTTCTTTGCCGCGCATCAATAAATGGTTTTATGTCTCTCCAAAACATCCTTTAGCAATCTTAGGAAAACATAGTTTACCGGTCTTTGTAACGGGAACCATTTTTGCGATGTTTGGACAAATTATAAAAACAGTGATGACAGAAACGTTTTTTTCCGATACCCTCTTAATAATAACGGGTATTGCTTTGCAATTTGGAGTCGCTTATTATTGTGAAAAACGGCAATCTTGGCAGTGGTCCTTTTCAAGGAAAATGATCCGTTTATAAAAAATATTCCTGTAGTGTTTGTTGGGCACGTTAACCTTAGTATAAAAAGTGCGTTGCGCAAAAAAATTAAAAGAGGTAGCAGTTTTAAAAAAAAGCGTTCTATACAGCAACAAAAGAAACTTTTTAATACTCTATTCGTTAAGGGGTATGATTTTGTGCTGATACTTGGAGTATAAAAGCGTGAGTGTACATAAACGTCCATATGATGAACCTATTATCATGATTGAGCATAATGCTTTTGAAAATGCTTTTAATCGTCTCTATGAAGAAACAATGGCGCTGATTGAAAAAACCGCAGCGTATATTGACTCAGAAGGGAAATTAGTAGCACGCTCTCTTTCGGCAGAGGTTTCTGCAGTTTATGCGAAAGAGGCTATGTATTTAAGTACACGACTTATGCAAATCGCTTCTCAACTCCTTCTTCTTCGCGCAGAGCGTGAAGGGGAAATGTCATCAGAACAAATAAAAAAAGAAATTGTAAAAGTATCACTTCATACACCGACATTGGAACTTGAAACCCCTTATTGGCATGAATTGCCAGAAATTTTTCGCCAATTTGTTTCTCATTCATTGCGTTTAGAAGCGCGGATAACCTATATGCGTGCTGGGTGGGAAACTGCGGCCTCCTCTGCTCTAGAAGATGATAATCCAGTAGGAAAACAAATCGAATTGCTCAAAACAGCCTTTGGGCGTTCTTAGAGGTACTCCCTTGCTTTGTGCGAAGGGGAAATATCATCAGAACAAATAAAAAAAGAAATTGTAAAAGTGTCACTTCATACACCGACATTGGAACTTGAAACCCCTCATTGGCATGAATTGCCAGAAACTTTCCGTCAATTTGTTCTCATTCATTACGTTTAGAAGCGTGCATTTTGTTTCATTTAGAGATGCGGCTGTAGTTTAAGCGCTTTGGTCAATAAGCGGCGGCTGTACGTTTAAGCGATGATAATCCAGTGGGAAAATAAATTGAATTACTGAAAACAGCTTTTGGGCGTTCTGAGAAGAATAGCTCCTTGCTTCTTTCTTACGATATTTAGAGCAGTATACCCATTTTTTTTACAACCGAAATTTCACAATTAAAACTAATCTAGAGTGTTTTTTTCTGCCTAATTTCTATTTGGCGTAGAAATATCTTGAGCTTATAGCTTAGAGGGGGTGTATAAGTATTGATTTCGAATATGGCATGGGATGGAGTATGGTTGGTTTTGTGGGAAATCGGCTTTGGTTGATTGCAGCTGGAACACTTTCTGTTGATCTATCGTGTGATTTTGTTTTGGCTCTAAGATAGAGTAGGGGCTTGTACATCAATTTATTTATGCTCTATAATTTATGCCTATAAAGCTGCTGTAAAGTGTGTGTTAATGAGGATGATACACATTGTTGCAGTTTTGGGGCTTCTTTTGTTTTGAATGGAAGTTATTTTCCCTCGCGTAAAATAAAATATCCAAAATAAAGTGCCATATAATGAATGTCCCATGGGTTCCCTGTGCCCCTATGCAATGTCCCTCTATATGCAATGTCATTGTGGTGTGATGAGTATACTCAAAAACACCTCTCAGTTCTTATTCACATTCGTTGAGCTCTCCTCATCTTTACGTTTGCAAAGGAAAAAGCCGACACTATCATCATCTTTGCCAGTCCCCAATGTTGCGACAAGCTCTTGGCACTTGAGTCAATTTATTAGAGGCATTTTTAGTCCTTTCTTGTACAGTTTCACTCTATACGGCAATCCCACGTTTCATATGTAAGAGAATGGTTTTGATTGCTTCAATATAAACAGATTTGTAATGAGAAAATCTTAGGATATTCGGGATTCTTATGCAACATACAAAATAATTAATTATCTTTGTAAATCAATGTGTTGAGTTATTGTGGTAGCGTCATGCTATAATGTAAAAAGTTTCCGTAAAGTGTATACTATCCATTGCATAGCCTCTTTATACTTATGAATGTGCAATCCAGCACTGATCTATTTGCTCGTTTGCGATGTTTAACCATTATGGCATTGGAAATGATACAGAAAGGGAATTTTTATGCTTTAGAGGGTGCTTGATAAGGTGCTTGCTTGTGATGTGTGAATGGTTTTGATTGATTTCAGTTATGCTTCATAAAGTGTATTCCATAAAGATGCTGTTCGTTGTGTGTTATAATTGTATAAATTTGGGGGATATGATTATCTTTTTACTGGTTTTGTCTTGGGTTGCTGGTTTCTTTGTGGTCTTGTCTTTATTCACATCTTTATTCACAGGGGGGAAAAGTGTATAGACTGTAGTTTATGGCAGAGACGATTCGTATTATAGGTATTGATCCCGGATTACGGCGTACAGGGTGGGGCGTTATCGATGTTGCGGGTAATCGTCTTCAGTTTATTGCAGCAGGGACGGTTTCTTCTGATGTACAGTGTGAGCTGGCTTCCAGACTATGTCAGATCCACAAAGGTCTTTCAGAGGTTGTGCATCAATTTATGCCCCATGAAGCCGCTGTAGAACATGTATTTGTCAACAAAGATGCTACAGCAACTTTAAAACTTGGCCAAGCGCGTGCAATTGCACTGCTGGTTCCTGCGCAAGCAAATCTTCCTGTTTTTGAATATGCGCCCAACAAAGTGAAAAAATCAGTTATTGGGGTTGGACATGGGGCTAAAGAACAAATCCATATGATGGTCAAAGTTCTCCTCCCACGGGCTGAATTTGATAGCAGTGATGCGGCTGATGCTCTTGCTCTTGCTCTTTGTCATAGTATGCACCGTAACAGTATTGACCGATCTTATCAGGCAAGGATGGCGATATGAGTGGGGTGGAAGCATGATTGGCAAATTAAAGGGCACTCTTGAACATATCTTTGATGATCATATCCTTCTTGATGTTCACGGTGTGGGGTATGTTGTTTTTGTGTCAAATCGGCTGCGTCCTTCTTTACCCTCTGTTGGGGAGGCGTTAAGCCTTTTTATTGAAACGCATGTTCGGGAAGACGCAATCCGCCTTTTTGGTTTTGCTACAAGAGCTGAACAGGAGTGGTTTTGTCTTCTACAAAATGTTCCTGGAGTAGGGGCAAAGGTTGCTTTGGCAATCTTGGGTACTTTATCGCCAGATGAACTTGCACAGGCTATTGCTTTAAACGATGTTGCGATGATTAGTCGAGCGCCAGGCGTTGGTAAAAAAGTCAGTGAAAGAATTGTGGGTGAACTGAAAAGTAAAACACTCCCCTTTGAACAAGCGGTCAAGACTGTTTCGGTTTCTCAGCGTGAGATGACCAATCAACCTGCGCATGATGCGCTTTCCGCGTTGATGAAGCTAGGGTTTGAACGGGAGCATGCATCTCGTGCTCTTGCTCTTGCGATGAATGCTCTTGAGGGGGAAACTGTTTCTTCTGCCCTGCTGATCCGCCATAGTCTCAAATTGCTTTCTTCTCCTACTTAAAATCAAGGTAACAATGCATAAAGATGAAGATAAACGCCTTCTGGGTTCCGCCCCCCTTCCTAACGATCCAGATCGTTCCTTGAGGCCACAAGTTCTCGATGACTTTATTGGTCAAGAAGCGGCGCGGGCTAATTTAAAAATATTTATTGAAGCAGCAAAAACGCGGCAAGAAGCGCTGGATCACGTTTTGTTTGTAGGGCCACCGGGGTTGGGAAAAACAACGCTTTCACAGATTATGGCAAAAGAATTAGGCGTTAATTTTCGCTCTACTTCAGGGCCGGTCATCGCTAAAGCAGGAGATTTAGCCGCTCTCTTGACCAATCTTGAAGAACGTGATGTCTTGTTTATTGATGAAATTCATCGCTTAAATCCGGCGATTGAGGAAATTCTTTATCCAGCCATGGAAGATTATCAACTTGATTTGATCATTGGGGAGGGGCCGGCCGCACGCTCGGTGAAAATTGATCTGGCTAAATTTACTTTGGTGGCAGCAACCACACGTTTGGGGCTTTTAACCACACCTCTACGAGACCGTTTTGGCATCCCAATTCGTCTCAATTTTTATACGATAGAAGAATTGGAATATATTGTGCAGCGTAATGCACGACTTTTTGCCGTTAAGATCAGTGATGATGGTGCTCATGAAATTGCACGCCGAGCACGCGGGACGCCTCGTATTGCCGGACGGCTTTTACGGCGCGTTTGTGATTTTGCTCTGGTTAAACAGGCAAAACAAATTGACCAAAAAATCGCCGATGAAGCCCTTTCGCGCCTTGAGGTTGATCATCTTGGGCTTGATCCGCTTGACCGCCGCTACTTGCTCCTGATTGCGGAAACTTTTTTAGGGGGGCCGGTGGGGATTGAAACAATTGCTGCTGCTTTATCAGAACCACGCGATGCCATTGAAGATATTGTTGAACCGTATTTGCTTCAACAAGGTTTTATTCAAAGAACCGCTCGTGGACGCATTCTAACTGAAAAGGCTTGGAGCCATTTAGGGCTTTCTGCTCCAGCCTCTACAACGTCTATACAAAGGCGTTCTCAACTTTCTGATGCTCAAGACAATTCATCACTTCAGACATCTTTATGGGATGGGGAAGATGACTAAGGCATTCTCTTTGTTAAAAGAAACTATGTGAATATTTTATAGCAAGGTCATAAAATACAAGAGACGTGCCTTCTTTTAGCATATTCTGGCTAAAAAGGTTTGGCACTATTAAAGATTTTTTGCTTTTGCTTTTCACAACTTCAACACAAAAATGTGTTCAATCTTTTGATTGATAGATAATTTGCTATATTAGATGATTTTATGGGATATGAAGTCGATGACAGAAATAACACCTTTTAAGAGCAATCATACAAACGCTTTTCATAATTTTCAGGTCCGCGTTTATGTTGCGGATACAGATTTTTCCGGTGTAGTTTATCATGCGCGTTATCTTGAGTTTTTTGAACGAGGACGTTCAGAGTTTTTACGCGATACCGGTTTTAATAATAAGATGTTAGCAGCAGGGGGTGAGGGGGAAAAACTGTTTTTTGTTGTTCGTCATATGGAAATTAATTTTTCAAGACCCGCTAAAATTGATCATCTTTTAGTCGTTAAAACACGTGTTACTCATATCCAAGGGGCCCGCTTTTTTATGGAGCAATCTATTTTGCATGAGATGACCACGTTGGTAACAGCCAAAGTTGAAATTGCTCTGATTAATGAGGAGGCAAAACCGCGACGTTTACCCAAAGAGCTTTTTGCAAAAATGCTTGGTTAAAAGTGTTATTCATTGAATTAGCAGTTTCAGGAGAGATCAGCAGATATAAAGTAATCTATAATCTAAGACTATACATTTATTATAGCCTAAATGTTTTTCAATAAGGTTATATGATACAGCAAAAGAAAGCACCTCTGCTACAATAACTACAATAAATTGAAGATGATATCCCACAAAATTAAACACGCCCCATCCATGTTATGATTCGAAATCAATGTCATATCATCCATTTTCTGCTATAAGCTCAAGATATTTTTCTTTCTTTTGAAGAAAGGTTTGTTGGCATCAGAAAACAGCGAAAAGGTACAAAATATAAAAAAATAAAAATGTATATACCCAGCAACATATTGCAATAAAGGGATAATAAGCTATTAGGTCGAAAATTGTCTCAAAACACCCAAAGGGTGTTTTTAAGCAATTTGATTTGTTTTTTTACTGGATTGTCATTTGGTCTCACAAGAGCGCGTCTCTCATCCATTTCTATCCATCATGCATAACTTTATGTGCGCTTCTAAACGTAGTGAATGAGTGAGAGATCAATGTATACAAAGCAGAAATGCATTCTTGCATTTAAAGTTTCAAAAGCATATTATTCTATATAATATATTGACTTAAAAAGATATATTATCACTTCTCACGGGCACAAACCCCAATAGAGGAATAGAATAAAATACTTTCATTTCAGATCTGTTCATGTTGAAACAATTAAAATCATTTGCTTATACATCATAAGAGAACAATATAAACCATTGAAAAAATTGTAAAAATGTTCCTTATGGATCATTCTCAATGCAATAATGATCAAATATCGCAAGTGAGCAAAGAGAGCGAAGAAGCCGGTTTTGATGAGGTAAAAATGTGAAAAGGCTTTTTTCATGTCACAGAAGCTTGTACGTTATACCAAGGTGCCAGAGAGATGATAGGCATTGAAAGGGGCTAATTCACAACACAATGAGATTACATGAGACTTACACTAGATTATATAGGACTTATAGGGGGCCTAGGTGAGGTGCATTGTTGTGAGGCGTTTTAGGGTGGTTTAGTGTCGTTTTTTGTGCCCGATGGTGTGATCTTATTAAAGAATGAGAGAAACAATAGCCTGAGGCAAAGCGTCATCTTTTATGATGATAACATATTTATTTACAATGATAATACATTGCGTTGTCACTTTCAGATAATTCTGAAACTTGTAAAACTTTTTCTTTTCAAGCTCTATTGCCGCGAATTAATCAAAAACATTTTCTTACATGTCACAAGCGGAGTTGGTGAGTGGGTACAAAAACACTTAAGAAAGGAATAAATGCCTCTTATGAATCTTTTCAAGTGCTAAGACTTATTGCAGCATTTTAAGCTAGAAACGCGTATGATGATTTAGCGTTCTTTTCATAAGCGTAAAGATGGTGGTGCATAATAGATTTTATATCATGCATTTTTATATCTTTTATTTTTATAGCATTTATGGAGAAATCCTGATCGTTATATTTTTCATAAATGCTGTTGTGAAATGAGAGGGGCGTGCATTGAGGGATGTCTCTCGTCATCACTTTTTAAGGAAATTTAAGAAACAAGTCTTGTTTTAGCGCATGGATTTATGTGAGACTAGAGTCTTTACTTAAATTTAGAAACTATAAAATAATCTGTTTTATAAATTTTAAAAATGCATCTTTCATTTAGAGGGACAAAAATTATGCCGCATTTAGAACTAACGAATCCAGAAACAATTGGAATGTTGCATTTGTTTATGCAAGCGAGTTGGATCGTGAAAGGTGTTATGATCGGGTTGCTGCTCGCTTCTATCTGGAGTTGGGCAATTATTTTTGATAAAATTTTTACGTATCGGAGAATACGGCGTGAAATAAAGCAGTTTGAACGCACATTTTGGTCTGGCAAAGCGCTAGAAGATCTTTATGCATCATGCAAAAGTCAACGTACCAATAGTATATCCGCAGTTTTTATGGCAGCAATGGTTGAATGGAAAAAATCTCTTGAAAAAGGGACCCATACATCGAAAAGTTTGCAGAGCAGAATTGATAAGGCTATGGATTTGACGCTGGGACGTGAAAGTGAAAAAATAGAATCAAAATTAAGTTTTCTTGCGACACTGGGATCTGCGGGACCTTTTATCGGACTTTTTGGAACAGTTATTGGTATTATGGAATCTTTTCTTTCTATTTCAGCTTCTCAAAATACATCACTTGCCATTGTCGCGCCAGGGATTGCAGAAGCGCTTTTGGCAACCGCTATTGGTTTGTTTGCAGCAATTCCAGCTGTTATTGCTTATAACAAGTTGACTCATGAAAGTGCGCGCATCATTGCACAAATAGAAAATTTTGCCGATGAATTTTCAACAATTGTATCGCGGCGTATTGATGAAACACGCACAGCACCTTCCTCTTTATAAAAAGGATCTTATCCCATGGGCTTTTCTGTTGCTTCTTCTTCTCGCAAAAATACACGTAGGCGGCATCATTCACGAAGCCAACTGATGAGTGAGATCAATGTCACTCCTTTTGTGGATGTCATGCTGGTCTTGTTGATTATTTTTATGGTCTCTGCCCCCCTTTTAGTGAACGGTGTTCCTCTAGATTTGCCTCGTAGTCAAGCGGGTCCCGTACGAGCTCAAAAAACACCTCTTACGGTTTCACTTGACGCGCAAGGGCGCTTTGCCATTAATCAAGATTATTATGAAACGTCACAGTCCCTGATTGCACACCTGAAAACTCTTCTGGAAGCAGATGCTACACAAAAAGATCAACGGGTTTTTGTACGGGTTGCTAAAACTGTTGAATATCAGCAAGTATTAAAACTGCTGGCAGATATTCAAAAAGCGGGGTTTTCTCAAGTCGCGTTAGCAAGTTTAGCACAATAAATAATAAGTAATAAAATTGTGCATAACCGGTTGTTTTTAAGATGTTTTTAAAAGAGCATAGAGTGATTAAAAATGAAAAAATGTAAGGCATAAGTAAGGCATAAAGAATGAACAAAGACTCCTATCATAGTATGAAACGAGGCTTGGCTTTATCCCTTGTGGTCCATGTCATTTTTCTCAGTTGGGGAGCCGTTCAGTTTACAAACTCTGTCTCTTTACCACAACCGTTGGAAGCAATTCCCATCACTCTTGCTCCTTTGGTGGACGAGTTTTCCTCTCAACAAGGAGCCGTGAGGGCTCCTATCCGTGCAATCCCTGCCGTCAAACCAACTATGCAGCCACAAGAGAAAGAAGATGCACGCCATATTGGAGAGGGACAAATAGATAGTCTTGCACCATTTCAACCAAAGGAAAAGCCGCGTCCCGTTGAAACAGCATCGCCACCATCAAGCGAGAACACGTCAGAAACATTTGCACCCGAACTTACAAAACCAGAATTATTAGAAGCAAAAACAGAGGATGCACCCAAGGTTGCGCCTGAGATACCTTTGGAGGCACCACCGGAGGATGCGCCCAAGGCTGCACCTGAGATGCCTTTGGAGGCACCACCGGAGGATGCGCCCAAGGTTGCGCCTGAGATGCCT
>NZ_JBHIRO010000006.1:112753-118849 GCF_042197165.1 Bartonella sp. AA23NXGY
CACCGGAGGATGCGCCCAAGGTTGCGCCTGAGATGCCTTTGGAGGCACCACCGGAGGATGCGCCCAAGGCTGCACCTGAGATGCCTTTGGAGGCACCACCGGAGGATGCGCCCAAGGCTGCACCTGAGACGCCTTTGGAGGCACCGGAGGATGCCTCTAAGGTTGCGCTCAAGCCTGCGCACAAAAATGAAGAAATGATATCGCCAAAAGAATTGGCTCCAACGGTCCCAAAAGTATCAGCAGAGCAGATTGTTCATCATGCGCCCAAAATTGTACTTCCAGAAAAATCTCTTCTTCCACAGTTTAAACCAAAGTTTGACGGAGAATTTCCAAAGAAGAATGAGGCTGCATTGAATCAAAAGACGCCAAAGCTTAACAAGAAAAACCAAGAGAAACAGACCATTGAAGATATTTTAGCTCTGGAGGAAAATAATTTGCTCAATCGTGCGCGGTCACAAGGAGGGGGAGCAAAACGTTCTCATATACCAGAAGCTTTGGGTGCAAGAAAAAATATTAATGATACCACAAAAATGGCACAAACATTGGTCAATATTGTGGGGGGATGTATTCAACAGAAGCTTAAACTTGTGGCGCTTGGCGGCGATTTAAAAAATCGTCCGGTCGTGCGGTTGCGATTTTATTTAGACCGTGAAGGGATGGTTGTGGGCGATCCTATCATTGATCCCGTAAGCGGTCTTGAGAGTCAACAAGCTATTATGATAAGGCAGGTGTATGCTGCTGTCTTTTCATGCCAACCTTATGCAGATCTCCCACGTGATCAATATGATCTATGGGGGCAAGGTTTTGACTTTAATGTTGATCCCCTCCAAGAAATAAGATGATAAACGAGAAAAAAGCGCTTAACGAAAGGACACATTCCATGATGACTATAACGAGACATAAAGTTTTTGCTTGGTTTATTGTCACTTGTGGGGTGTGGCTTTCAAGTATTTCATCGGGTTATGCGCAATTGAAAGGAACTATTTCGAGCGCTGATTTTAATCCCATTCCCATTGCAATTACAGACTTTATTTCCAATGATTCGATTGGGTTGAAAATATCTGCTGTGGTGACAGCCGATCTCGAACGGTCGGGGCTGTTTTTACCGCTTGATAAAGCAAATTTTTTTGAAAACATTTCTAATCCTAATAAACAACCACATTTTGCTTCTTGGCAGAAAATAAAAGCGCAAGGTTTAGTTACTGGGCAAGTCATGAGAGAAATCGATGGACGTTTGAGGGTCGATTTTCGTTTATGGGATGTGTTTGGACAAAGACAATTGAAAGGACGGCGTTTTTATACTGCGACAGAACGTTGGCGGCGTGTGGCACATATGATCGCAGATGAGATCTATAGTGAGATGACAGGAGAAAGTGGTTATTTTGATACACGAATTGTTTTTATCGATGAAACAGGTCCTCAAAATGCACGCATTAAACGTTTAGCAATGATGGATCAAGATGGAGCAAATTTGATTTATATGTCTGATGGAAGTGAATTGGTGCTTACACCGCGGTTTTCACCAAAAAGACAAGAATTGACCTATATGGCTTACGAGGACAATCAAGTACCTCATGTTTATCTCCAACAAATTGAAATGGGGCAAAGAGAGTTGATCGGAACGTTTAATAACATGACAATTGCTCCACGTTTTTCTTCTGATGGACAAAAAGTTATCATGAGTTTGTTACAAAATGATGGGAGTGCCAATCTTTACACTATGGATTTACGAACCCGTACGATGACGCGACTTACAACAACTTCTGCTATTGATACTTCTGCTTCTTATTCACCGGATGGAAAACAAATTGTCTTTTCTTCAGATCGTAGTGGAAAGCCGCAAATCTATAAAATGAATGCGGATGGGAGTGATATTCAGCGTATTTCTTCAAACGATGGGAGTTATTCAACACCTATTTGGTCTCCACGGGGTGACTATATCGCCTTTACAAAACAATTAAGCGGACAATTTTCTATCGGTGTTATGCGCCCTGATGGACAAGGAGAACGAATTTTAACCACAGGGTTTCACAATGAAGGACCAACGTGGGCCCCTAATGGTCGTGTGCTGATGTTCTTTCGCAAAAATCCCGGTATGGGACCAAAAATTTATACGATTGATATTACGGGTCGCAATGAACGACAACTCCCTACCCCCAATGATGCTTCAGATCCAGCATGGTCGCCTTTGCTCAATGTACAATAAAACAAAATGCTTAAAAACAGAATATAGAAGGAATATAGTCTATACAGTCTCAAGTTTAAACAATCTCAATAGTTTTTAAATTATTTAAAAGAAGGAATTGATTATAGTGTGCATGGGGAGTTATGTAGGTTTCATCTATCATCTATGGTTGTTGATCGATAATGGAATTTCCTTGGGGGAAAATGCTTAAAAAAATTCAAAACAAGACCTTGAAAAAATAGAGCCGAAAATTCTAAGATCTCTAGAGTTCAACTTTTTATTCAAAGTGTCGCTATATATATTTTTTTAAACTTCTTCTTCGATTTTGTTTGTGAAGAGTCCTCTTGTCAGGGGGGCTGTTGCTCTCTGATGTGTTTTATTCAAGTACGCGGTTGTTTTAGATCTGAATATTGATTGATTGGTAAGAGCAAAAGGACAGATTTTTAAGATAAATGACGTTATTTTAGAAATATACGATGCCATAAAGTCAAAAATTTATCTGCAACGGATTAGAGAGATGTACCGGCTTTTTGTACAATACTTTGCTAAACAATCAGCTCTGGCTTTCCATTTGCTTATTTTTATTCTGTGATGTTGTAAAAACACTGCCCTTTGAGGTGTGGGGATATAGGGCGTATAAACCTCCTTGATATATTCTAAGTGTTTTTTAAGTGCGTAGCGAATATTTAGGGGAGTGTATGTTTGTTGAGCCTTAAGTTTCAAGTGAATTTTATGAGTGATTCGTCATAGGAATACGTCAAGAAACCCCTAATTGTTTAGAGGCTAGATCATTTCATTACTTGAGAGCGGAGAGAGGAGGTTAATCTTAAAGAACAAAAAGATCAAATAGAGAGGAATATAGGGATAATCTTTGGGGCATGTAAGAAAGGCGTGAGGCTACAGAGTTTTGTATGCTTTCTTTTTGGGATTATGTTTTCTGAAATTAATTGCGGTTTTCTTGTTGCACTGACAGCTTTTCCCCGCTATTGACGCGGGGCTTTTATATGTGCGGATAAAGAGGAGAGGTGACAGATGCTTTTGAAGCCCTCATGCATGAAGAGAGGGCTTATGCAAATGATGGGAATTATACAGACAATTTTGCCAAAATCTCATCACTGACATCAAAATTTGCATAAACATTTTGCACATCATCATCTTCTTCTAATGTTGAAATTAGTCGTAAAACAGATAAAGCTTTTTCTTCATCTATTGGTGCAAGGGTGGTGGCTTTCCAAATCGTTTTAATCGATTCTGCTTCACCAAGTTTTGCTTCAAGTGTTTTGGAAACTTCACCAATATCTTCAAATGCGCAGGTAATATGATGTCCGGTTTCTTCTGATTGCACATCTTCGGCACCGGCTTCAATTGCTGCATCCATGATGTTATCGGCTGTTCCTGCTTCTGGCTTATAGATTATTTCACCAATCCGATTAAACATGAAACTGACCGATCCTGTTTCCCCTAAGGCTCCTCCTGATTTTGTGAAGGCGGCGCGCACATTTGAAGCGGTGCGGTTGCGGTTATCAGTTAAAGCTTCAACAATGACGGCAACGCCGCCTGGTCCATAGCCCTCATAGCGTACTTCATCATAATTTTCGACATCGGCGCCTGACGCTTTTTTAATCGCGCGTTCAATATTATCTTTCGGCATCGATTGTGCTTTGGCATTTTGAACAGCCAGCCTTAAACGTGGGTTCATGGCTGGATCAGGAGCACCTTGTTTTGCTGCTACGGTAATTTCGCGCGCAAGCTTA
Organism: Bartonella sp. AA23NXGY; assembly: GCF_042197165.1. Taxonomy (NCBI): domain Bacteria; kingdom Pseudomonadati; phylum Pseudomonadota; class Alphaproteobacteria; order Hyphomicrobiales; family Bartonellaceae; genus Bartonella; species Bartonella sp. AA23NXGY. The sequence continues at coordinate 116,693 of NZ_JBHIRO010000006.1, forward strand.
GAAAATATCTTCGAGCGCATTGCATCTTGACGCCCTTTACGGTGCATAATATTCTTAAATTGTGAATGGCCTGCCATAGTTTTCCTTCCTATTTGAGGGCTTTTTTGCCAGTTGGATACTCCTTAGAATTTAAGGCGATAAAGCACGCATCCCACCAGAATAAATGTGCCACAGCATGAGGTGAAATAATCGAATAAACCCTTTATAAGAAAATTCATCTTAAAGGTAAAGACACCTTAGTTGAGGATCATTACAAGAGAGATCTCTTGTCGTTGAGCAAAAATAACGCTATAACAGAATGTAATCTCATAGCAAAATGGTTTATTCCATGCCGCACTTTGTTTTAGGAGTGGTTGGAGAGACCTAAACATATAAAAAAGTTCCAGTGCTCTTGAGTGGGCGGTAACCTGCCTCATAGAAGAGGCGCAGAAGAGGATTTATAAAAATGGCAACGCAACTTTTGATGCCCAAAGCAACAGCTGTTTGGTTGGTTGATAATACAGCTCTTTCTTTTGATCAGATTGCAGAATTTTGTAAATTGCATGTCTTGGAAGTAAAAGCTATTGCCGATGGTGATGCGGCTTATGGTATTAAAGGTTTAGATCCGATTAGTTCTGGGCAATTGACGCGCAGTGAAATTGCACGGGTGGAGGCTGATCAAAACGCACGATTGAAAATTTCTCAATCGAGGGTGCATATTCCTGAAAAAAAACGTAAAGGGGCGCGCTATATCCCTCTTTCTCGACGCCAAGATCGTCCCAATGGTATCCTATGGTTGGTGACGAACCATCCCGAGTTGAAAGATGCACAAATTGCACGGTTGATTGGGACAACAAAAGCGACAATTGAACAAATCCGCCTTAGAACCCATTGGAATAGTGCAAATTTGGTTCCTCTTGATCCTGTAGGGCTTGGTTTGTGTTCGCAAATCGATTTAGATTTTGAGCTCCAGCGTGCGGCGAAAAATCGTCCTGTTGCTGCAGAAGAAGATAGGTCGTTGCTTCCCGCTTCTGTGACGGAAAACGCTGCTCTAGAGGAAAATGAGAGTGAAGAAAATCTGCATAAGACTTTTGACGCTGATAAAGTTTTTGCAAAGCTGAACGCGCTGCAAAAAAATCGTCAAGATCAAGATGATGCATAAAAAGCCATGACGCATAAGGGAAACATTTCTTATGGAAATGTTAGAGGAATGGCCAAAGAGAAGAAAAATTGGCAGAGACTCAAAAGTAAAAATGAGGACGAAAAAAAAACAGAAAAAATTTCGTCTTCATTAGGAATTAACGGTTATTCTTAAAAATATTTTTAAGAATTGACCCTTCTTTACGAAATTCAAGGAGAAACGGACTATGCGCTCTACCAAAAAAACCATCTCTCATTCCTTAGCTATCCTCTTTCTTTTCTCACTATGCCTGGGTGGGTGTGGCAAAAAAAATGTTGGTGCACTTAACGGTATGAATGGCGCTTATATGAATGATGCTGGTTTGAATCAGGTGTCACCAGGCTCAGGACAAGAATTTACGGTTAATGTGGGTGATCGCGTGTTTTTTGGTCTCGATTCTTCTTCACTTGATGCTGATGCTGAACGTATTTTAACGCGCCAAGCAGAATGGTTGCTTCATTATCCTTATTATTCTATTATGATCGAAGGTCATGCTGATGAGAGGGGAACACGTGAATATAACTTGGCACTTGGACAGCGCCGTGCTGTTGCTGTGCGAAACTATTTGGTGTCTCTTGGTGTGTCCGCACAACGGATTCAAACAATTTCTTACGGAAAAGAAAGACCTGTAGCAGTATGTGATGATATTTCCTGTTGGAATCAAAATCGACGTGCTGTGACAACGTTGAGTGACATGAATAATCATTAAAAAGAAGATTGTTTGTTTCAACTATTCAATAAGCTCTTAAGGGGAAAAAAGAATGTATCGTAAAATCAATTGGAAAACACTCTTTTATATGGGGGTTTTCATAGCTTGTTCTACTTCACTTGTTCAAAGTGCGGCACGAAAGGCTTCCGAATATCCTGCACATGATACGGATAAAGTTGATGCAGTTGATAAGGCAACTGATGACGTGAAGAAAGCACCTGAAGCAGCTGATAAAGCAGCATCTGATGTGATAGAAAAAGCCACTGACGCTGTTGATAAGGCTGTCGAT
>NZ_JBHIRO010000006.1:118949-132098 GCF_042197165.1 Bartonella sp. AA23NXGY
GAAGCAGCTGATAAAGCAGCATCTGATGTGATAGAAAAAGCCACTGACGCTGTTGATAAGGCTGTCGATGCTGTGAAAGAAGCACCTGAAGCAGCCGATAAAGCAGCATCTGATGTGATAGAAAAAGCCACTGACGCTGTTGATAAGGCAACTGATGCAGTGAAGAAAGCACCTGAAGCAGCTGATAAAGCAGCATCTGATGTGATAGAAAAAGCCACTGACGTTGTTAATAAGGCTGTTGATGCTGTGAAGGAAGCACCTGAAGCAGCTGATAAAGCAGCATCTGATGTGATAGAAAAAGCCACTGACGCTGTTGATAAGGCTGTCGATGCTGTGAAAGAAGCACCTGAAGCAGCCGATAAAGCAGCATCTGATGTGATAGAAAAAGCCACTGACGCTGTTGATAAGGCAACTGATGCAGTGAAGAAAGCACCTGAAGCAGCTAATAAAGCAGCATCTGATGTGATAGAAAAAGCCACTGACGCTGTTAATAAGGCTGTTGATGCAGTGAAGAAAGCACCTGAAGCAGCTGATAAAGCAGCATCTGATGTGGTGGAAAAAGCTACTAGTGTTGCAGAGCACCAAGGGATTATTTTAGAGAATCAACAGGCTTTATTTAAAGATTATGATTTAGATAAGCTTTTGCATAAGATACGAATGGTGCTTGAGCATAACAGTTTAAAAAATGTTAACAAGCAGTTTCACGAGCTTTTTGATACAGAAGCCTCTTCTGTTTATTCTTGTTCTTTTGAAAAGTCTGCTGTAGATGAAAAATCTCAGACTGTAAAAGAAGAGATGGAGCAGGACTATAGTACAGGTGACCAGACAAAGGTTGCTGCTGTGGAAGCTAAGGTGGAGAGCCATGACCATGAAAACAGTCAACCTTTTAACAAAGCGCATGAAGTAAGTGCTCCAATTGAAGCACATCAGAGTGACAATCTTTCTTCTTCTAAAGCTTTGTATAAGGAAGGGTATGATTTTATTCGTTCTGCTAACTATGTTGATGCTGAAAAAAGCTTTTGCGCTTTTCAAAATCGTTACAAAAAAGATCCTTTGAGTGATGATGCTTTATTTTGGTTGGCCGAATCTTTGTTGGGGCAAAAACGCTATCATGAAGCAGCACAAGTTTATCTTACCGCATGGTATGCAGATAAAAAGAAGCTCTATACCTCCGAGATTTTACTGAAATTAGCAAGAAGTATGGTCGCTCTTGAGCCAAATAAAGACGATTGTGCTCATTTTGTGAAAAAATCAAAACGTCAACAAACATTAGCATCTGTTTTTTGTAAACCTGCAAAATAAACAGCGAGGTCGTTTTCGGTGTGCGTTAGACTGGCAAGAAATCTCTTTAAAACATCGGATTTTATTCAATGTCAGAAGTTGATTCTTGCCGTCTCAGGGGGAAGTGATTCTTTGGCTTTGATGTTTTTGGTCAAAGAGCATTTGGAAACACTCGTATTTCCTCCAGAAATGATTGTTGTCACGGTTGATCATCAATTGCGTAAAGAATCGATGCGTGAGGCAGAAACTGTTGCGAAAATTTGTCGTGTCCATGATATTCAACATATCACTGTGCGATGGGAAGGCGAAAAGCCAAAGACGCATATTGCTTCCAGCGCGCGTGTTGCACGCTATGATCTCTTGGTTAAAGAAGCACAAAAACAAGGCGCATCACTTATTATGACGGGGCATACACTCAATGATCAGGTTGAGACCTATCAAATGCGGTATCAACGTCTCCAAAAGAATAGAGGTGCTTTATATAGTGAAGCTGTTGCCATGCGCGATGAGGTTTATGCCAGTGGTTTTGCTGGTATTTTGCGTGGTGAAGCCGAGGGTATACGTGATGAGGATCATACCAGAAAAACAAGAAAAAATATTGCCGAAAAAAACTATGGTCCCCTCTATGAACGTGGTTTATCCTGTATTCCGCGTGAGGCGCTGTTGCATAGAAAAGTGCGTTTGATTCGGCCACTCCTTGGTGTAAAACGCCAAACATTACGGAATTATTTACGCTTACAAGGACAAACATGGATTGATGATCCAACCAATGAAGATCGCAATTTTGAACGTGTGCGCGTGCGTCAATCTCTTTCTCCACAAAAATTGGCTTATATTGCTCAAAAAATAAATGAAGCCGCATTGCAGCGTCGTCAACAAGCTAAAAATATTGCTGATTTGATCTTAGCGCTGGATATTACTGTCCAACATGGGCGTTGTTTCATAGAAAAGCCTGCGCTGTTTTTACAGAAACATTCCAGTTTTCCTTTTGTGGTGGGGCTCTTTGCTGTGCTGATGGGAGGGGGATTTTATTTGCTCCCCAATCAGAAATTAAGCATGCTTGTTCAAAAACTCTGTCTTGATTCTCCAGAAAAGCGGCGTTTTACTTATGCGGGCTCTGTTATTGAATATAACAAGCAGGGAATTTCTTTGTGGCGTGAAGGGCGAAATATGAAAGAGGCTATTGTTGAGCCAGATAAAACTTTTATATGGGATGGGCGCTATCATATCACAAATCATGGATATGAGGCTATAAAGGTTGGAGCCGCAAATTTAGAACAGCTGAAATTTTTATTAAAAAATAGCGATTTTGAGCTTGAAAAGCCTCATTTTCCCTCTTTACAATCGCTGCTGATGATCTCAAATCATAAAGGGTATGATATTCCAGAGTTGATTTCTCAAGCAGTTGTTCATAAACATGTTATCGTCAAGCGAATTATGGCACCTTTCGATTGGCTTTCCTCACGAGAAGATGCAGCCTTGGTGAATGTTGTGGAACCTTTTTTTAATATTGAGGTGAAAAGATAAAGGAAAATTACTCTAAAAGAAAATAAACAGCTTCTCATCCCTTGGCAAGGGGCTGACAAGGTTATATGTTAAGGGGAACTGTTTGAAATCTATATTTGATTAAGTGGGCTGAATATGAATTCCAATTACCGCTCTCTCCTTATTTGGGGAGTTATTGCATTGATTTTGATTGTGTCGTTTTCTCTCTTTAATGGAGATAGCCAACGTTCTGGTGGTGGAGAAGTCTCCTATTCTGAATTTTTGCAAAAAGTTGAGAATAATGAGTTGAAATCTGTGACCATTCAAGGTCAAAAATTAACAGGAAAAACCATTGAACATAGAGCTATTTCAACCTATGCTCCTCGCGATCCAGGTTTGATACAAAAATTGGAAAGCAAAAACGTTAATGTTAAAGCTATTCCTGAAAGCTCTGGAAATAGCATTTTCCTCAATCTCCTCTTTTCCTTATTACCTGTTATTATTATCGTGGGGGCGTGGGTCTTTTTTATGCGGCAAATGCAAAATGGGTCACGCGGTGCAATGGGATTTGGGAAATCGAAAGCAAGATTGCTTAATGAAGCGCAAGGACGTATTACCTTTAAAGATGTTGCTGGCGTTGAAGAAGCAAAGCAAGATCTTCAAGAAATTGTTGAATTTTTACGCGAACCACAAAAATTTCAACGCTTAGGGGGGCGTATCCCACGCGGTGTTTTGCTTGTTGGTCCTCCAGGAACCGGTAAAACTTTGCTAGCACGTTCTGTGGCCGGTGAAGCCAATGTGCCATTCTTTACCATTTCAGGGTCTGATTTTGTGGAAATGTTTGTTGGTGTTGGGGCAAGCCGTGTGCGCGATATGTTCGAACAGGCTAAAAAAAATGCACCTTGTATTATCTTTATTGATGAAATCGATGCTGTTGGGCGCCATAGGGGGGCTGGTCTTGGCGGTGGAAACGATGAACGTGAACAGACCTTAAACCAGTTGCTTGTCGAAATGGATGGGTTTGAGCCCAATGAAAGTATTATTCTTATTGCCGCAACAAACCGTCCCGATGTGCTTGATCCCGCTTTGTTAAGACCAGGGCGTTTCGACCGACAAGTTGTTGTGCCAAACCCTGATGTTTCTGGGCGTGAACAAATCTTGAAAGTGCATGTGCGCAACGTGCCTTTAGCGCCTAACGTTGATTTGAAAATTTTGGCAAGGGGAACACCAGGATTTTCCGGTGCAGACCTGATGAATCTGGTCAATGAAGCTGCTCTTATGGCTGCGAGCCGTAATAAAAGAGTTGTCACGATGCAAGAATTCGAAGATGCCAAAGATAAGGTGATGATGGGGGCTGAACGTCGTTCAACCGCTATGACACAAGAGGAAAAAGAACTCACTGCTTATCACGAAGCAGGACATGCTATTGTGGCTCTTAATGTGCCGGTTGCTGATCCTGTTCACAAAGCAACAATCGTTCCAAGGGGAAGAGCATTGGGAATGGTGATGCAATTGCCTGAAGGCGATCGCTATTCTATGAGTTATCGGTGGATGATTTCTCGTCTGGCCATTATGATGGGTGGACGTGTGGCTGAAGAATTAAAGTTTGGAAAGGAAAATATCACATCTGGTGCTTCTTCTGATATTGAACAAGCAACGAAATTAGCACGCGCGATGATCACACGGTGGGGATTTTCTGATCTGCTTGGAAATGTAGCTTATGGCGATAACCAAGATGAAGTCTTTTTGGGTCATTCTGTTGCGCGAACACAAAATGTCTCTGAAGAAACAGCGCGCATGATTGATATGGAAGTGCGTAAGCTTATTGATGATGCCTATAAAAATGCGACAAACATTTTGAAAACAAAAAGAAAAGAATGGTTTGCTTTGGCACAAGGTTTGTTGGAATATGAGACTTTAACGGGAGCTGAAATTAACGAAGTTATTGCAGGAAAGCCTCCTTCACGCACACAGAAAGATGAGGGTGCTGCGCCACGGGGGTCTTCTGTTCCAAAAACTGGAACGGTCAGAGCAGAGATAACAGTGGTAGATGAAAAAAACGCTGAAGCAGCTCCTAAAATAGTGCCTCATAAAGAAGAGACCGATAAAGGCAAGGCAGGTAAAGCAGAGGCAGTTGTTGGGAAAAAAACAGCAAAATCCGGTAATGTTGGGCCTAAGGAGGCTCAGTCTAAAGAAGTGCAATCGGATGAGACTGAGAAAAAAGCACAAAGCACAAAAGGCACCACAAAATCAGTCAACCGCTCTAAAAGTAATGCTGAAAAGAAGTCCAATACTGCGGGACATGATAAAGAAAAATAAGAACTGTTTAATATCGCTTGAGTGACGATGTTTTAGGAAAACTTCTAAATTCTTTGAGAAAGGCGCAAGTTTTGTTTGCGCCTTTCTTGTAATATTTGCAAAAATATGGAAGCAAAAAATTAAGCAAAGCCGTTGTATGATGGCGGCTTTAGCATGCTACAAGGCGAGGTGGACTGTTGCTTTTCTAATGTGGTAGGGGGTTGTAAGGTTAGGCGATAGATTTCCTTGCTGATTTGGTAGGGTGTGAGGTTTGGTGCTGGGTTTCTTTACGGATTTAGCAAGTGTGTGAAATTATCCGTTGGTTGTGTTAAAGGGATGTATAGAGCATTTTGAGGAGATAATATTGCTTTTATGTGTGAGGGTGTAAACATAATTGCTTGAGAGTGGTTTAGATGTGTAGATGGTGAATAGGGGGCTTGATTGTTTAAATGCATGAAGGTTTAGATCAATGATCTGATTTTATACGGGGAGCGGGGGGACTATTGTACCAAGGGGGCTTGTTAGGGTTTTAAGGAAAAGCCAAGGGAAGAATTATATATTAAAGGAAAGAGGCATGGTGCAAAAATATTTTGGTACAGATGGAATTCGGGGGAAAGCCAATTCATTTCCTATGACACCCGATTTTGCCATGAAGGTGGGGATGGCTGTAGGGGTTTTATTTCGCTCACAACATCAATCTCATCGTGTGGTGATTGGTAAGGATACACGATTATCTGGCTATATGTTGGAAAACGCTTTGGTTTCAGGGTTGACTGCTGCGGGGATGGAAGCTTTTTTATTGGGTCCAGTGCCAACCCCTGCTGTTGCAATGCTTTGCCGCTCTTTGCGAGCGGATCTTGGGGTGATGATTTCTGCTTCTCATAATCCGTTCTATGATAATGGAATTAAACTTTTTGGTCCTGATGGTTTTAAGCTTTCAGATGATATGGAAGCGAAAATTGAACAATTGATCGATACAGATCTTTCAAAGTCTTTAGCAAGTTCTGCCGAAATTGGTTATGCAAAACGGGTTGAGGGAGATATTTATCGTTATATTGAATATGCCAAACGAACTTTGCCGCGTGATGTTCGCTTAGATACTGTGCGTATTGTTGTGGATTGTGCCAATGGGGCTACTTATAAAGCGGCTCCCCGTGCTTTATGGGAATTGGGGGCTGAGGTTTTTGCTATTCATGATGAGCCCAATGGGACCAATATTAATCAAAAATGTGGATCAACCGATTTAAGCTCTTTAAAACGAAAAGTGCATGAAGTGCGTGCTGATGTGGGGATTGCTCTTGATGGAGATGGAGATCGGGTTCTCATTGTTGATGAAAAAGCACAAACGGTTGATGGAGATCAGTTAATTGCTGTAATTGCTGAAAATTGGCATAAAATGGGACGATTACGGTGCAATGGTGTTGTCACAACGATTATGTCAAATCTTGGACTAGAGCGTTTCTTGAATAGCAAAGGGTTGCACCTTGTAAGGACAAAAGTTGGAGATCGTTATGTTGTCGATGCCATGCGCCAAAAGGGATATAATGTTGGTGGTGAGGCTTCTGGCCATATCGTGCTTAGTGATTTTGGTACAACGGGTGATGGCTTGGTGGCTGCATTGCAGATTTTAGCCTGTATGAAGGAAAGTCAAAGCCCTATGAGCCAATTGTGTAAACGGTTTGAACCTGTACCGCAAATTTTAAAAAATGTAACGATTAAAAATAAAAATGTCTTGAAAAAAAATCCCGTCGAAGCGGCCATTGATCAAGCAGAGAAGCGGTTAGGAAAAGAGGCACGGCTGGTGATCCGCGCTTCTGGAACTGAGCCGGTTATCCGCCTTATGGCTGAAGGCGATGCACGAGAAGTATTGGACACTGTCGTGACAGAGTTGATGGATGTTATTATTCATCATGATGTACGCATGGGGACTGCACTTGAGGAATCTTGAATTTTTTGAAAAAATTATCAGATCATCTTTGAATAAAGGTCTGATTTTAATGCGGGATTTTGGCAATTACAAAAGGAAAGTCCAATTCTAATAACTACAATGCGTATAGATTTCTCTATAGTTCGTAAGATATAAAAAATATGCCTTTTTTTGATTTTCCTTTTTCTTTTACTTATTCGTAAATCGGTTATTAGTTTAACAGAGTTTGTAGTGGGGGGCTTTAACAGCTTATTTGTAATCTATTTATATCTGTGTAATAATATACATTATGGATAGATTTATTGGGATAGGTAAGGCCGCTCAAGTTTTGGGTGTTTCGATCAGCACTCTACGCCGTTGGGAATGTGAAGACAAAATTATTTCTGAGCACACGGCAGGAGGTCACCGCCGTTATGACCTATCTAGGCTTAGACCTGAGCTTTTCATTCGAGAGAACTATCACAAAGAAAAACCATTGCTTATGCGCGTGTATCGAGCCATGATCAAAAAGACGATTTAGAGCGACAAAAACAGGTTCTCGAGCTTTATTGCGCAAGCCAAGGTGGACTTATGAACTCATCTCTGATTTAGGGTCAGGGATGAATTATCGTAAAAAAGGTCTTAAACGTTTGTTGGATGCTCTCATTGAAAATGAAATAGGTCGTTTGGTGATTACGCATAAAGATCGTTTATTGCGCTTTGGTGCGGAATTGGTCTTCGCCATTTGTGAAGCCAAACAAGTTGAGGTTGTCATTCTCAATCAAGGAGAAGAAAGCAGTTTTGAAGAAGATTTAGCCAAAGATGTTTTAGAAATTATTACTGTCTTCAGTGCTCGTCTTTATGGAAGTCGTTCGAGAAAAAATCAAAAGTTATTAGAGAATGTTCGTCAAGCTGTAGAAGCATCGCAATGATTGTTGCTCACAAAATAGCTCTAGACTTAAACAATAAACAACGAAGCTACATGGCTCGAGCCAGTGGTTGCGCGCGCTTTGCTTATAATTGGGCACTGAAGGAATGGCAGCAGCAATATGAAGCATGGAAGAAAGATAATAATTTACAAAGCCTAATGACTATGCGCTACGTAGACAATTCAATTCTCTAAAACGAGAACAATTTCCATGGATAATGGAAGTCACTAAAAATGCTCCACAAATGGCAATTATTCAATTGGGTATGGCTTTTAAGAATTTCTTTTCAGGAAGAAGCCGATATCCCACTTTGAGAAAGAAAGGAGTGCACGATCGTTTTACTTTAACCAATGATCAAGTACAGTTGCAAGGTTCCAAGATAAGAATTCCCAAACTTGGTTGGGTTCGTCTGCGAGAACAATTGCGATTTCAAGGAAAGATCTTGTCAGTAACCATTAGCCGTAAAGCGGATCGGTGGTTTGTAAGTCTTAGCGTTGAAACCAATAATCAAGAGCCACTGAGCGAGAACCAAGCTATTGTTGGTCTTGATTTGGGCGTCAATGCACTTGCAACGCTTTCGACAGGAGAAACCATAAGAAGCGTTAAACCTTATAAGGCTTTGCTAAATCGTTTACGACGCTTATCACGAAAGCTAAGCCGTAAGCAAAAAGGCTCGAGCAATCGTTATAAGGAGAAACAAAAACTCGCTAAGCTTCATGCACGAATAAGTAATATCAGAACAGATCATTTGCATAAGGTTACAACAGATTTAATTCAGCGTTTTGGTACATTTTGTCTGGAAGATCTTCATGTAAAAGGTTTGCTGAAAAATCAGCATTTATCGCGTGCCCTTGCAGATCAAAGTTTTTTCGAGTTTCGCCGTCAATTGGAATATAAGGCGGCACGTTATGGTCGACAGATTGTTATTGCAGATCGTTGGTATGCGAGCAGTAAGATCTGCCATCATTGCGGATGTAAGATTGAACAATTACCTCTTAGCATACGTGAGTGGAGATGTTCTCATTGTGGTACGAACCATGATAGAGACATTAATGCCGCGATTAATTTAAAAAACTTGGCGGTGAGTTCCACCGTGTCAGCCTGTGGAGAGGAATGCTCTGGGCAATGTCCTGTGACTTTGGTGAAACCAGCCTCGAAGAAGCAGGAAATCAACAGTATATTTAATCAGAAATGATTATATTTACATAAGTTTGATAGAACGGGAGTTTAAGTGTTATTCATTCTTTTTACTGGACATACAGCGGGTGCAGCGCCTCATGAACATCAAACAGCAATGGTCATTGTGGTTATATCATCTTGATGTTTCTAAGTGCCGCTGCCAATTGGGGATATGATACGCTCCTATTACGTTTAGCTCCTCCTAATTATGAACTTATACTTTTCCAATAATTAGTAGAATAATGAGAAAGAGATGAGAATGAGCAATTTTTTCACGACAGTTCTAATGTTTATAAAGTAAAAAAGCCATGTGATGTAAAAATAATGAACATTTTTGGATCTTGGAAGGGTACACTCTATATTCATTTACAATTTTAAGATTTAAACATAAAAGGATTGAAGCCTTCTATAATACTGGTACGACTGAAGGGATTAGAACCGCCCATGCTCAAAAATTAAAGCGTATTCTAAGTGCTCTTGAAGGAGATGTATCGCCAAAAGATTTGAGTTATCCATCCTTTTAATTACATCTGCTAAAGGGTGATTTCAAGGATTATTGGTTAATTACTGTAAATGGAAATTGTTGCGTAATATTTCGCTTTGATAGCATAGATGTCGAAATGGTTGATTATCTGGATTGTCATCAAAAAGGAGATCTAAACAATGATGAAGAATCCTTCACATCCCAGTGAATTATTGCGAGAAGATGTGATCAAAGAGCTTGGTTTATCCTTTAATGAAGCAGCAGAGTGGCTTGGTATATCTCGTGTAGCACTTTCTAGAGTTTTAAATGGAAAAGCCGCTATGAGTGCTAATCTTGCTATTAGGCTTGAAATGTCTGGTGTAAGCACGCACGTGCTTGGCTTGCTATGCAAACAAATTATGATCTATCAAAAAAAAATCCTTAACAACAGTCCCATGATCAAGATTGCATAAAAGAGTTTCAAATGGCAGTTAAGTTTTTGCAACAGAGACGTATACAAGAGCTAAATCATGCGTATGAGCGTACAAGGTCAAAAGATGTAACGCGGGTAAGACAAGGAATAAAATCTTGTTTCTATAGTCTGTTTGGCTATAATAAATATAAGCAAAGGAGGGTTTTAATATATTGAGTGAAGAGGAAATTAAGCTGCGTCGCCTCTATGCTGAAAATGCATTGGCAAGCCAACGTTTAGAGGGATTAGAGCCAGATCCAAAAGTCGTTGAGCAAATGGAACGTGTTATTATTGGAGAGTTTGAAACAAGTGATATCCTCAAAGATTATATGGAGAGGGTAAAACGTGGAGAAGTATAAGGGGAGCGGTGATCCTTATACTGATCCTGAAACTGGTGTGATGTATAATCGGTTTGGTATTAAAGACAAAGCCACGCTACAACGTGTAGAATCTACGATTTCTTATGTAAAATCTTTCGAATTTGTACATACTCCTATTGGTGGTAAGTTTGATCTGAATTACATGAAAGAGATTCATAGAAGACTGTTTGGTGACATATATGAATGGGCGGGACAAGTTCGTTTAGTGGATATTGCCAAAGGCAATAGTATGTTTGCTAGTTATAATCAGATTGAAAGTTATGCACCGAAGATTACGCAAAAGCTTGCAAAAGAACAGTATCTGCGTGGTCTTGGCGCTTATGACTTTAGCCAAAGGGCTGGGTATTACATGGGCGAATTGAATGCGTTGCATCCGTTTCGAGAGGGGAATGGGCGTACTCAGCGTGAATTTATGGTGCAACTGGCTCGTGAAGCTGGTTATCATATCAACTGGAAGGGTATTGAGCGACAAGAAATGACACGTGCGTCAATTGAAGCACATTTTGGTAATTCAGAATATCTATCTGCACTCATCTATAAGAACCTTACCAAGTTTACAGAAAATAAAAGGGATGATGTTTCTCAAGGTATTGGCAAAAATATTGCTTTTTGCGTTGATCTTAATAAAGAGTGCTTGGAACAACAAAAAGAGAAGATTGAAACTCCTTGGGATAGAGAAAAGACAAGTTTTGCTAAACGTCAAAAAGAAGAACTTGAACAATTACAAAATGATTTGAATGTTGTTGCAAAAGCAACAGAAAAAGCTCCATACCTTGCTGCTTATATAGATAATTCTAATCTAGAACAGAAGGTGCTAAGCGCTCTTAGAAATAAAAAATCTTACATTGATGTGTTTAAGGAGTTAAACAGTCATTTAGCATCTATTTATAGAGATCCACAAGAGGCTGCGCTTAGGATTGAGCAAACGATTTTAGCAGGTAAAGGCGATAAACTCTCTGATATTTTGGATAGGGCACCTGATAGAGCGGGCGAACTGCGTGGATCAGATCGTTTTATCGATAAATTGAAGGCTACAGGAAAAGAACGAAAAGAAGCGCTTTATCATGTTCCTCTTGCTATTTCTTCTATTAAACTGCTTCAATCCTTTTATGAGAATTCTTATGAGACGCTGATGGTTAGTGTTACACGGGAGCGTGAACAGTTAAAAGTTGAAGTCCCCTCGCTTTCACAAGAAGCAGTGACTTTTATGAAAAATGTTGAAGCTGGTTGTGATAGTTATTCAAAGATACCAGAGCAGGTTAATCAAGAGTTTTTAAAGCTACAAAGTGTTTTAGATAAACGTTTTGGACATGATGCCATTCATAAATATGGTTTTGATTTATCAAAAGCAATCCCCAAAGAACAGTCTTATAATAAAGAACGCATAAAAGAGTTTCAAATGGCAGTTAAGTTTTTGCAACAGAGACAACAGGAGAAAATCAACGCAATAGCGCGTGCAAGATCAATAGATATGATACGGTAAGGGCAAGGATAAAGCCTTATGCTGTATAAGCCCTATTAAGCCATATGGCAAAAGAGAGGTAATCAAAAGAGGTTTAATATGGGTGTGACAAAAGACGTTGTATGTGCCTGCATAGATAGGGCGTTAAAAAAAATTCGGTGAAATATTAGCAAGTTTAGGACTTACGGTGTCTGATTTCATCCGTATTGCTTTGACAAAAGTTGTTGATGAAAGAGGATTGCCGTTTGATATGTATATTCTTCATGAGAAAACGCTTAAAACTTTTGAGAAAAGTGATAAGGGTTAAGAGAAGTGACAAGGGTTAAGAGAAGTGACAAGGGTAAAGAGATATAGCTGAAGATAGGTAAGATTTGTTTTGTCATTTGGATATTTGATATTTCTGATCATTCACTTCAAATTAGCTTTTCATTTACATCGTTATCGTTATGGGTGTTTCCGTATATTGAATGATGTATGCAAACCGTGATTGAAATGGCAGCTTATTGAACTTCTGTGAAAGAAGAAGGCATATCGCCTGAATAATTATTTGATATTGTTTCTTTTATTGCTACTCATTCAGATGCTGGTGGTCTTATGCAAGGTATGAGAGAAAGCCAAGGAAAGTTAGGTTTAAAAGCATAAGAGTAAAAGTGGGGGATATAAAGTTATACCCTTTTTTGGTGGTTAAAATATTCCGGTGTTGATCGAAGATATTTACAGTCAATCATCTTGAGGTAATTTGACAAAATCAGAGAGGAATGCGTTGAAGAAAATTTTTATACTGCGCCTTGATGAATATCGAAAAGAATAATAATGGATAAAGCACATAAAGCAGGATCTTGTATATTACAAGGTGCTCGTGAAGCTCTTGTCTGAAGCTAAAGGTGAAGCGGAGGTCATAAATTTGGTATCTATATTCCTGCAAATGTTGATGTCAAAAAAAATCAGAAAAAATATAGGGTTATAGATATCATTTTCGGCACGTTTTGGTTTTCCTGTGGGGCGCATTCGTGATTGGGAATGGGGATGATATTTTTACTTCTTTTTGCTTTCAATTCATTGAAAATGAACTTGAAGCTATGGTGGTAATTTAGCACGCGATGATATCCGCGGCTTATAATCGTGTTTTTAAGAAAGCTCTATTGGTATAGTTTTTGCTTATAAAAAAGGGTGTGAGGGGTAGCGTTTTTTTTTAAAAAGCATCACGGCGTTTGAAAGGGTCGTAATAGATTTCTGTTACACGAAATTTTCCTTCGAGGCGTTTACATTGGATGATGACATCTATCATCGAGAT
>NZ_JBHIRO010000007.1:0-120779 GCF_042197165.1 Bartonella sp. AA23NXGY
ATGAAGTTTGAGACATTGAATTATGCTATTCAGGATGTTCGGAAAGAAGCAAGACAAGCTGCTGCTATTGGTCTAGCGGTGTCCAACTTACGTTACTATGATATACCAGGATCTTTAAGTGTTTCATTTGGGAGTGGTTTATGGCGCAGTCAATCTGCACTTGCTATTGGTGCTGGTTATACATCTGAAGATGGAAATATTCGCTCGAATGTATCTGTGACAAGTGCTGGAGGTCATTGGGGAATAGGTGCTGGAATTACTCTGAGGTTGAGATGATAATAGAAAAAATGGCTGTTATTGTAAAAACGAGAAGTATGTTAGTAAAGGTTCTGCTGTTTGCTCTTGCCTTAATAGGCAAGAGCGAAAGCTTTGCCAACGAGAACAATAATATTTATACAGTGCATCCACCGCACTTATCGATACCTAAGGGAGAACCTGGCGAAACACGTCGAATTATTATGCAGTTTTATGATTGGACTTTGATTTGTGACGAAAAACAAAAGCTTAAACATAAGCAAGGTATATGTAATGTGACACAGACGGTTCATGATCAAGAAGGAAATACCATTTTTAGTTGGTCTCTTGTTTCTACGACAAGTGGTCAAGCAGTGATGCTTTTTCGAACATTGCCAAATTCTGATATAAATGTTCCGATTCAAATGTTTGTAAAAGGTGTTAAAAAACCTGTTCTTATTAATTATACGCAATGTAATGAAACGGTTTGTTTGGCACAATCACCTGTAGGGCCGGTTTTGACTAAACAAATAGAGCAGAACAATAAGGTACGTATTTCCTATAAAACTAAAGAAGGTAAGGTATTTTCTTTTACTGTACCATTTAAAGGGTTAAATGCAGCACTTAATTCTTTCCGTCCTTAGAATTCATCGAGTATTTTTAACAAGAGTCATTTTTCCATAAATTGTTGTATTATATTTCTGAGTGTAAATTATAAGATCAAATAAGTAAGAAGTTTTATATAATATGATATCGAGGTGATTTGTTGGAAAGAGTGAGAGTTGAATATAAAGTTACAGTAAGTTCTTTATATGTAATAGAAAATCAAGTTAGTGTTTTCCATAATGCTTAAAGAATGATTTCGTTAGTTATTAAAAGTAAAAAAGATTAGAAATACTCGATTTATTCCTTACAATAATGAGTAGACTAAATTCTTTTTTAAGCTTCAAATGGATTTTTAAAGCGGTCTGATTATGCATTAATATTTTTCAGATAAAGTTATAATTCTAGAGATTTTTTTGAACGATAGTTTTTATTGGTATTCACAAAATAACAGCTATTGTAATTGCATTTTGTAGTACTATAGAACTTTTATTCCAGCATAATCAAAGCCATTTCATTGCATATAACAAACGAAGCTCGTGTGTAGATAACGAGATTAAAAAAATTTTTTCTTATAAACCGTACTAATGTATAGGTTGTTGTAACCTTAAGATTCAGGAAATAGTATGATAGTGTAGGTTTGTTACAATAGAGGTGTGCTCCGTGTAAATGGTATAAAGAAAAGAGCATAATTTATAAAAATTGATGTGAACGTAAACGATTAATTTATAGTTTTAAGTTGATAAAGAGAAGCATGATTTCACGGAAACAACCGAAAGATTATACAAAAATCTGAATGATGCTAGTGTAGAAAATTTTAATGATAGGAAAAGAAAGAGTGATTTCTTATATTTATCATTTGATGCTGCATTATTGCTTTATTTAGGAATGAGCAGAAGAATTTTCGCGTTTATTTATTGGGGGGAACGCTCAAGGGATAAGGGAAATGACCCCGTTAAATTATGGTTCAAAAGAGTTGAAGCGAGGAGAAATATACGATACCAAAGCAGATCAGTTGTATGATCAGTGCGGTAGTAGTACAAATAATCTTTCTGCATTGTCACGAACAGAGGTATACTCTGTCCTTGTTGATATAAAGAGACAACAGAGAAAAAAACATTATGAACAGAAACAGGTTTTTGTTCAATCTGAGACAGCTTTTGAGTTTCATAATCAGATAATGATAGGTACTCAAAAAACAAAAAAACTCAAAGCACCTTTTCTTCGACGGTTCCATCCAGTAAAATCTCCACCTCTTTATGCGGCACTTGATCTCGGAACAAATAATTGTCGTCTTCTTATCGCATCTCCCAGTAAACCTGGATATTTTCGTGTTGTTGATGCTTTTTCTCGTATTGTACGATTGGGAGAAGGTTTAATAAATAACGGTTTTCTTAATACACAAGCTATGGATCGTGCGATTGAAGCATTAAAGATTTGTCATTTAAAGCTAAAACAAAGGCATATTAAGCGTTATCGCTTGATTGCAACGGAAGCTTGTCGTTCTGCAGAAAATGGTAGACATTTTATTCAGCGTGTTTTGGAGGAGACAGGTCTTGAATTGGAAATTGTTGATCGGCAAACAGAAGCGCGTTTTGCTGTTACAGGGTGTAGTACACTTGTTGAACCAAATACTGACGCAATTGTGCTTTTTGATATTGGAGGAGGATCATCAGAAATTGTGCTACTTGATGTTTCTCAAAAGCGTTCTTTTCGTTTAGCTCGACAAATTATCGCTTGGACTTCTCTTCCTGTTGGTGTTGTTACGCTTGCTGAACGTTTTGGAGGGAATGATATTAGCTTAGACGATTTTGAAAAAATGAAAAGTTATGTGCGAGGGTTATTAAATAATTTTTCAGATCGTCATAAATTAGGAGAGTTAGCACAAGGTTCAAAGTTTCATCTTTTGGGAACCTCCGGTACGGTTACGACTTTAGCAGGAATGTATCTTAATTTAGAGCGTTATGATAGGAAAAAAGTGGATGGCATTTGGATGAAGGATGCAGACATTACACTTATGACACAACGTCTATTATCATGGGATATAGAAAAACGTGTCATAAGTCCTTTTATTGGGCGCGAGAGAGCAGATTTAGTTTTAGCTGGTTGTGCAATTTTAGATGTTATTCGGGAAGTTTGGCCAAGTCAGCGTTTAAGAGTTGCTGATCGTGGATTAAGGGAAGGAATTTTGATAGAGCTAATGTTACGCGATGGGGTATGGTGTCGTCGTAGAAAGAGCAGAGATTTCAAGTGTTAGAGAATTAAATATGGAGACAATGAATAACGATGAAAAAAACAACAAAAACACCGAGAGGTGGCTATGGAGGTTCAGGGTCACATGAATTATATCAGCGCGTAAAAAAGAAAGCAGGAACCATTAAAGCTTCATCACGACGATGGTTAGAGAGGCATCTGAATGATCCTTATGTCCATCAATCAAAAGTAGATGGGTATCGTTCGCGTGCGGCTTATAAACTCATTGAAATTAATGAGCGCTATAGGTTTTTGAAAAAAGGTCAAAAGGTTATTGATCTAGGAGCAGCACCTGGGGGCTGGTGTCAGGTGGTTGAGCGTATAGTAGGGTCAAGTGATGAGGATCCTAGCGTTGTTGGTATTGATTATTTACATGTTGATCCATTACCTAGAGTTGCCATGTTGGAAATGGATTTTTTGCATACAGATGCACCGCAGAAATTAATTGAAACTTTAGGGACAAAACCGGATGTGGTTCTTTCTGATATGGCAGCGCCAACAACAGGTCATCGTCAGACGGATCATTTAAGAACGATTTATTTATGTGAAGTTGCGGCTGATTTTGCTCTTTCGGTTCTCAAGCCTGGGGGATATTTTTTAGCAAAGGCTTTTCAAGGGGGAGCAGAAAACACTCTTCTTGCAAGATTAAAACAGCATTTTAAAAAAGTCTACCATGTTAAACCACCCGCAAGCCGATCAGAATCAGTAGAGCTTTATCTTCTAGCGCTTGAATTTAAGGGAAAAACAAAAATACAAGAATAGCACCTTCTTTTAAGAAGACTTAACTTTACTTAACCTATTTAAATGCGATGATTTTTTTCTCAAAGAGTTATCAGCGATAGTGACAGTTTTTCTGTTATCAATGATGAAAAACTGGTAAAATTAATGTATTGCCTATAGAGGTAGAGAGATTGATTCCTCAGTGAGTGTTTCCAATGAAATTTCTTGATCAAGCTAAAGTTTATATTCGTTCTGGTAATGGAGGTTCTGGAGCAGTATCATTTCGCCGTGAAAAATTCATAGAATTTGGGGGGCCTGATGGAGGGAATGGAGGACGGGGTGGTGATGTCTGGGCTCTTGTTGTTGATGGACTTAACACGCTGATTGATTATCGGTACCAACAGCATTTTAAAGCAAAAACAGGGGGACATGGCAAGGGGCGTAATATGACGGGTGAGAAGGGTGATGATGTCATCCTTAAAGTTCCGGTTGGGACTCAAATTTTTGAAGAAGATAATACAACGTTAATATGTGATTTAACGGAAGTGGGACAGCGCTATCGCCTTGCAAAAGGAGGGAATGGCGGTTTTGGCAATCTTCACTTTACAACATCGACAAATCGGGCACCGCGTCGTGCAAATCCAGGTTTGGCTGGAGAAGAGCGTGCAATATGGCTTCGTTTGAAGTTGATTGCTGATGCGGGGCTTGTTGGTTTACCAAATGCCGGAAAATCAACTTTTTTAGCTTCTGTAACGGCTGCAAAACCAAAAGTTGCAGATTATCCTTTTACCACTCTACATCCTCATCTTGGTGTTGTACGTATTGATGGTCGTGAATTTGTTTTGGCTGATATTCCAGGATTAATTGAAGGAGCGCATGAAGGTGTGGGAATTGGAGATCGTTTTTTAGGACATGTGGAACGTTGTCGCGTACTGCTTCATCTAATTTCTTCTCAAGAAGAAGATGTTGCAAAAGCATATCAAATTGTGCGTCATGAACTTGAGGCATATGGAAATAATCTAAGTGATAAAACTGAAATTGTTGCTTTAAGCCAGATAGATACGCTAACGATTGAAGAGCGTGAAGCTAAACGGGAAGCTTTGCAAAAAGTAACGGATCAACCTGTTATGATGTTTTCTGCGGTTAGCCGCGAAGGTTTAGAAAATGTGCTGCGTGCTGGTGCACATATTATTGAAATGTCACGCAAAGAGGAGATCAGTGGGGATAGCAAGGTTGATTGAGATGGCTGTTGGATCGCAAAAACTTACACACTATAAACGTATTGTGGTCAAGATTGGATCTGCCCTTTTGGTTGATCCTCAGGCAGGTTTACGGGTTGAGTGGCTTAAAAGCTTGATCAATGATGTTGTTGAATTGCATAAAAAAGGCGTAGAGATATTATTGGTGTCTTCAGGCGCTATTGCTTTAGGAAGGACATTGCTACAGCTTCCTAAGGGGACTTTGAAATTGGAAGAAAGTCAGGCATGTGCTGCTTTGGGGCAAATTGAGTTAGCAAAAACCTATGGTGATGCGCTTGCTCAACATGGGCTCAAAACAGGCCAAATTTTGCTCACTTTATTTGATACGGAGGAGCGAAGGCGTTATCTCAATGCACGTGCAACGATTGAGACGCTTTTATATTTGGGAGCTGTGCCTGTTATTAATGAGAATGATACTGTTGCAACAACTGAAATTCGTTATGGTGATAATGATCGTTTAGCTGCACGTGTGGCAACAATGGTGAGGGCAGATCTTTTAATACTTTTATCCGATATTGATGGTCTTTATACAAAGTCTCCCCATAGTGATCCTACGGCTGAATTTATACCTTTTGTTGCATCCATTACGCATGATATCGAAAAAATGGCAGATGTTGCTGCTTCAGAGTTTTCACGGGGAGGAATGAAGACTAAGCTTGAAGCCGGAAAAATAGCTAATGCTGCTGGAACGGCGATGATTATCACCTCAGGCAAGCGTATGAATCCTCTTGCTGCAATTGACAAAGGTGAACGCAAGAGTTTTTTTGCGGCAAGTAAGAAATCTGTCAATGCTTGGAAAACATGGATTTCTGGTCATTTAGATCCATCTGGTGTTTTGACGATTGATCAAGGAGCCATTAGGGCTCTTGAATCAGGAAAATCATTATTAGCTGCAGGGGTTATTGGCGTTGAGGGAAATTTCCAGCGTGGGGATACGGTTGCAATTGTTGGTACAGATGGAGTTGAGATTGCGCGTGGACTTGTAAGCTATGACAAAGATGAGGCTGTACGCATTATAGGACATAAAAGTGAAGAAATCGAAGCTATTCTTGGGTATGAGGCGCGCTCTGCTATGGTGCATCGTAATGATATGATTGTACGTTGCTTGACCAATACTGTTTAAAAAAGTTACTTTTGTTTTTATTGTTTTGGCAGAGTGGATGTTACGATGACTTTAGAAGAAAAAATGAAAGATATGGGACAAAAAGCACGCTATGCCGCTGCAGCATTGGCTATTGCTTCTTCTGAGCAAAAGAACAATGCATTAGAAATGATCGCTTTAAGTCTAGAGGCTCAGTCAGATGAAATTTTACGGGCGAATTGTCAAGATTTAGAGAATGCTGCTCAGAATAATTTGAAAGCTGCAATGATTGATCGGCTAAAATTAGATGATTTGCGTTTACGTGCAATGATAGACAGTGTTCGCCAAGTTGCTCGTTTATCTGATCCTGTTGGACAAGTGATGGATGAATGGACGCGTCCAAATGGGCTTCATATAAGTCGTGTACGAACACCTCTTGGTGTGATTGGCATTATTTATGAAAGTCGTCCCAATGTTACAGTTGATGCGAGTTCTTTGTGCTTAAAAGCAGGTAATGCTGCGATTTTGCGCGGTGGTTCGGATAGCTTTCATTCTTCTCATGCTCTTCATTTAGCTTTGGTACAAGGTTTAGAGCGCTCTGGTTTACCCAAAGATGCTATCCAAATGGTTGGAACGACAGATCGTGCTGCCGTTGGGGAAATGCTCAAAGGATTGGATGGAGCGATTGATGTGATCGTACCACGTGGTGGAAAGAGCCTTGTTGCCCGCGTTCAGTCTGATGCACGTGTTCCAATTTTTGCTCATTTGGAGGGACTTTGTCATATTTATATTGATAAATCGGCAGATTTAGATATGGCACGCAATATTGTTTTAAATGCAAAGCTGCGGCGAACAGGGATATGCGGTGCTGTTGAGACAGTTCTCATTGACAGCCAAGCATTAAAAAAATTTCTTCCTGTTTTAACTGCTTTACAGGAAAAGGGGTGTGAAATTCGTGCCACAGAAGATATTGTTTTTCTTATGCCAGATGTCAAATTAGCTTCTGAAGAAGATTGGTCGCATGAATATCTTGATGCTATTCTTTCTGTTAAAACGGTTGAGGGTGTTGAGGGAGCCATTGCTCATATCAAGCGTTATTCATCAGGACATACGGAATCGATTATTGCTGAGGATTTGGAAGTGGTGAAGAATTTTTTTAATCATTTAGATTCAGCTATTTTATTACACAATGCATCTACACAATTTGCTGATGGAGGTGAATTTGGTTTTGGAATGGAAATTGGTATCGCAACAGGAAAAATGCATGCACGTGGTCCCATAGGTGTTGGACAGCTAACATCATTTCAATATCACGTTAAAGGAAATGGTCAGGTTAGAGCTTGAGAACACCATTTTTTCCATGGAAAAATTGTATGCCACATGTTGAAAGATCTAATGTTGTGGGTCTTTTTGGTGGTTCCTTTAATCCACCGCATGCGGGGCATCTTCTTGTTGCAAAAATTGCCATTCGGCGTTTGCATCTTGATCAGTTATGGTGGATGATCACTCCAGGAAATCCTTTAAAGGATTGTACACAGTTGCTCCCTTTAGAGGAGAGAATGCGATTAAGTTTTAAACTTATTGACCATCCGAAAATTCGCTTGACAGGTTTTGAAAAAGCTATAGGGAGCAAAGTATCGGTAGATACGATTTTTCATATTCTTACTCATTACAGTGGCGTAAATTTTGTATGGATTATGGGGGCAGATAGTTTTGCGACGATACATCATTGGTATCGATGGCATGATATCGTCTCTATGCTTCCTATTGCGATTATTGATCGTCCTTTAGGCAATCGGTCAGCACTTTCCTCTCCTATGGCACATATTTATCGCCGTTTTCGTTTGGATGAGAGAGAAAGTAAGCGATTACCTTTTATCAAGCCACCAGTTTGGACTTATTTGCATGGACCTTTATCTTTTCAATCTTCAACAAACCTTCGTTTGAAGAAGAATGATTTTTCTTGAACATTTCATAAGATTCTGTTTCTCTTTAGAGAAGTCTCTTTTTTAGATTCCACAACGATAAGAAAGGATATTGATCTGAAAAACATTGCACACAAACACTCTTACGATATTATGCCTTCAAAAGAAAAAAAAGTTTTTTCTGTTAGTGAGAGTCTTGAAGTTATTCTCAAGAGTTTAGAAGATACAAAAGCAGAAGATATTGTTGCTATTGATATTCGAGGGAAGTCATCTTTGGCTGATTATATGGTCATAGCTTCAGCAAATTCGCAGCGTCATGTATCGTCTGTTGCTGATCATTTATTACATACTTGGAAAGATAGTGGGCAGGGGCTTGCGCGTGTAGAAGGGCTTGCTGGAGGTGACTGGGTATTGATTGATACAGGTGATATTATCATTCATCTTTTTCGTCCAGAAATTCGTCTTTTTTATAATTTAGAAAAAATATGGATGACGCCGGATTTAAACGATACGGCTTTGCTTCTCTTCGGAGATCATTAAAATGCAAATTTCTATTTTTGCGGTTGGTCGTATGAAAAGTGGGGCGGAGCAAAAATTAGTTCAGCATTATTTGGATCGTTTTTCTAAAATTTCTGGAGATGTAGGCTTTCATTTAAAAAAGTTACAAGAGATACCAGAAAGTCGTGCTCAAACAGCGTGTCAGCGTATGGAGGAAGAGGGGAGAAAACTTATTGAATTTTTACCTGAAAAATGTCGATTAATTGTGTTAGATGAGCGTGGAGAATCGATTTCGTCAATTTCTTTTTCTGAAAAATTGAGGCGTTATCGTGATGAGGGCATTCGAGATGTCGTCATTGCTTTGGGAGGACCTGATGGGCATAATGAACAAATAAGGAAGCGTGCTGATTTTCTTTTATCTTTTGGTTTGATGACGTGGCCACATCAAATTGCACGTATTCTTCTTACAGAACAACTTTACCGCGCTGTAACAATTGAAAATAATCATCCGTATCATCGTTTTTAATATTTTTGTTCAATTTTTAGCACTTATTTATATGTTTATTAATATTGTTTTAGCTGACACCATTTAAAGCATCTCTAATGTATACGATGAGGTGTCATGGTTTTTGCAAATGAAAAAGCTTCTTCATAGAAAGATGCTATATTTATATGAGGAGTGCGTCATATTTGTCATTCTGCTCTTGAGTATATTTTTTTGCTTTTCTGTATCGCATGCGGAAGATACAATGAGGAGTACGGAAGTCCATAAAGAATTAGGAGAAATTCGCCAAAATATTTCACTTTCGCGTGAGCGTGTTGCTTTTCTTATGCATCAAGTTGAGCATTTAAAAAAAGATCAACGTGTTTTGAGTGATGCACTCATAAAGGCGGCTAAAGAAGAACGTATAGTAGCAGATGATATTGCTAAAAGGGAAGAAAAGCTTAAAAAAATGATAGAAAAGCGGGTACAAGTCTATCAACGTTTAAAAAATCGTCGTGCTGAATTTGCGGAAGTTCTTGCAATTTTGGAGCGTATGGGATTGAATCCGCCTCCTGCTCTTATGATACAGCCAGAGGACGCGTTGGCTTCTATACGTAGTTCTGTTTTATTAGGTACCGTTATTCCTCAGATGCAAGAGAAAACACGAGATTTAACAGAAAAACTCAAGGAGTTGACCAATTTGAGTAATTCCATTACTACGGAATATAAGGCATTAAAGACAAAGCTGCAAAATCAAGCAGAGCAGCGAAAACGTCTAGAGCTTTTATTAGACCAAAAAAACAAACTACAAAAAAAATCAGAAAAAGAACTTACAGAACAGCAACAAAAAAATATTGCTCTTGCTAAAAAAGCGCAGTCTTTAGAAGAATTGATTTTAGAGCTCGACCGTCAGTCAAAACTTAGCTCTGATGCATCAGTACAGGTACGGAAAAGTTTGCAATTGTTAGAACAGTCCAATTTTGAAAGCCGAAAAGGTTCTTTACTTTTTCCTGTTTCAGGAAAAAGAATACATCACTCTAACAAAAGTTCGCAGATTACGCGCTTTGGTGAAACGATAGAAACAGAGTCAGGAGCTGTTGTTATATCACCTGTGGATGCTTTTGTTGCTTTTGCTGGGCCATTTCGTTCTTACGGACATTTAATCATTCTCAATGTTGGAAATGGTTATCATATCATTCTTACTGGAATGTCGAGAATTAATGTAAAACAGGGGCAGTTTGTTCTTTCAGGTGAGCCTCTGGGTATAATGGAAATGCAATTTATTTCAAACAGTGTTGCATTGGATATAGGAAAAACTTCTCCAATGCTTTACATTGAGTTTAGAAAGCAGGGAAAACCTGTAAATCCAACTCCTTGGTGGCAGACTGAAAAAATAAGAAGGAGCCAAAATGATTCGTAAAGTTATTCTTTTGGTCGCTGGGGTATTGCTCGGCGCCTGTTCAATGATTATGGTGCAGTCTGTTGCTGCGAATAATGAAGATAATGCATATAAAAAGCTAGCTATATTTGGCGATGTTTTTGAGCGTGTGCGTATGCAATACGTTACAGTTCCAGATGATAAAAAGCTTATTGAAAATGCTATCAATGGCATGCTCACATCACTGGACCCTCATTCATCTTATTTGAATGCTGAAGAAGCCAAGGATATGCGGGATTCTACGAAAGGAGAGTTCGGAGGTCTTGGTATTGAGGTCACTATGGAAAAAAACTTAATTAAAGTTGTTTCACCAATGGATGATACTCCTGCTTCAAAAGCAGGTATTCTAGCAGGAGACCTTATTTCAAAAATTGATGATGTACAAACGAATGGTCAAACATTGAATGAAGCTGTTAATAAGATGCGAGGTGCTCCTGGAACACCAATTACCTTAACAATTATTCGTTCTGGCGTTGATAAGCCATTTGAAGTGAAGATTGTTCGTGATATTATCAAAGTAAAAGCGGTGAAATATCGGGTTGAAGGTGATATTGGATATTTAAGAGTTATCCAGTTTTCTGAACAGACATTAAATAATCTTCTAGCGGCAATTAAAGATATCCAATCTAAAATTCCTGAAGATAAGCTAAAAGGTTACGTCCTTGATTTGCGGCTTAATCCCGGTGGGCTTTTAGATCAAGCTGTTAATGTTTCGAGTGCTTTTCTCAATAAAGGTGAAATTGTGTCGACTCGTGGGCGCAAAAAGAGTGATGTGACAAGATTTGATGCGAAGCCAGGTGATGTCATTAATGGAAAACCGCTCATTGTTCTTATTAATGGTGGTTCAGCAAGTGCTTCTGAAATTGTTGCGGGTGCACTGCAAGATCATCGTCGTGCAACAATTTTAGGGACGCAGTCTTTTGGTAAAGGATCTGTTCAAACAATTATTCCTTTGGGTGAAAATGGGGCTTTACGCTTAACAACAGCACTTTATTACACGCCATCAGGCACTTCTATTCAAGGAACAGGGATCACACCAGATATTATTGTAGAGCAACCACTCCCTGAAAAATATAAAGGTTATGATGTAAAAGTTGGTGAGTCTGCATTAAAAGGACATATCAAAGGAAAACGAGAGAGTAATAAAGGATCTGGTTCAGCTGCTTTTGTTCCCAAAGACCCTAAAGATGATATTCAATTGAATGAGGCTTATAAACTGTTACGAGGTGAAATGGCAAATGCAGCATTTCCACCAGATCCCAATAAGGATGTGTTAAAGTGAGAATTGATATCTATAGCTTGCGATTTTGAGGAATATTAAATGGATGCAGATATTAATTTGAAGATTCTTCCATATCGCAAATGTGTTGGGATTGTTGTCTTTAATCATGAGGGGAAAGTGTGGGTTGGGCGTCGTTTAATGATGCCCATTCATGCAGATGCAGATATTGACATATCTCATCGTTGGCAGCTTCCTCAAGGAGGGATTGATGAAGATGAAAAACCATTAGATGCGGCATATCGTGAACTTTATGAAGAAACGGGTATTCGATCTGTAAAGTTGATTAAAGAAGCACAAAATTGGTTCCATTATGATTTTCCACAAGAACTTATTGGGTGCACATTAACAAATAAATATCGTGGGCAAATACAAAAATGGTTTGCTTTCCAGTTTACAGGAAAGCTTTCTGAAATTGCGATTAATCCGCCACCAGATGGCAATAAAGCGGAATTCGATCAATGGAAATGGATTGATCTAGAAACCCTTCCGTTGATTGCTGTTTCTTTTAAAAAGCACGTTTATACGAAAGTTGTCAGCGAATTTCGAGGTAGCCTTAGACCATTATAAAAGCTATATGATTATGAGAAAGCTTTTTTTATTAAGATGCTTTATATTATAATAAATAATAAACATGTTTATCTTTTATGTAAAGAACAGGAATATAAAATGAAAAAGTTATTTAATTTACTTATAGTTTTTACTCTCTTGAGTATTTCATCTGTTGCATTTGCAACAAGTTCAAAGCCTCCTGCATCAAAAGATGCGGCAGCGACATTGCCAAATGGAGCTTCTTCTTTGACTGAAACCTACGGTTTGTGGACTATTAACTGTGGTATACAAGAAGGGAAAAGAATTTGTTTTATGCACCGTCAAGAAGTAAATGAGCAGGGGCGTGTTGTTGTGGCTATGGGCCTTACTCTCGATGCTGAGGGTGTTGTATCTGGTAATTTAACAGTTCCTTTTGGCATTTTGGTTTCTAAACCTGTTCGTTTACAAGTTGATGAGGGAAAAGCTGTTATCGAAACCGGTATCCGGACTTGTGTACCAGCAGGTTGTGTGGTTCCTGTCGTTTTTGACAAAAATCACGTAGCAGCTTTACGTTCTGGAAAACAGTTAAAGTTGGCGATGACAATTGCTGCTGCAGGTGAACCAGCTTTGAATGATTTATTTGTTCAGCTAGATGGTTTTAGCAGTGCTCTTAATCGTTTGACTGCTTTGCAGAAATAATTTTAAAACTAAAAGCGGCCTTTAAAAGGCCGTTTTTAGTTTGTTTGTTTTTTATAATTAATAATTAAAACGATGAGATTTAAGATTAATCCTATAAGGGATATTCAGATTTTTTGCCGTTTCTTCTATTTTATGTGCTATTTTTAATTTTGATATTTGTTTTCTAACTGCATCGTCATTAAATAGAGAGATGAAGAATTTAGATGTCTGGTTTTTATTCAAGAAAAAAGAGTATTGAAATATAAAACCATTTTTTGATACACAGACCTGCTTTAATGAAGGTTTTCTATACGCTCTTCTGTTTCCTTGATTGAAAGGGATGACGCATGATTTATGCATTGCTTCGAACGATTGATTTGATTTTTGAGATTTATATTGATATTTTAATCGCTAGTGTCATTTTTTCTTGGCTTTATGTCTTTAATATCATAAATTCACGCAATCGCTTTGTTGTTTTGATAGGAAGCTTTCTATATCGTCTTACAAATCCCGTTCTAAGCCGTATCCGGCAAATTTTACCAAATTTTGGAACGATTGATATTTCACCTATTGTAGTGTTCATTATTATTTATTTTATTCGTACTTTTATGTGGCGCGTTTACGCAAACATGTATGTATAGAAATATTACTTGAGGCGAATACATGTTTTATCAAGTTGATAAAAATAACTTGATTTTGTTTGTATATCTCATTCCAAAATCATCTGTTGACAAAATAATAGGGGTTGAATGTAGGGATGGTGAAAAACAATATCTGGTTATACGCCTTCGTGCTGTTCCTGAAGATGGAAAAGCGAATAAAGCTCTCATTAAATTTCTTGCGAAGCAGTGGAGAATCCCATCTTCTTCTATTTCTCTGAAAAACGGTGCAATATCTCGCTACAAACAACTTTACTTTTCAACACATTTAGAAGAGCTAAAACAGATATGGCAATCCTTTAGAGATTACATCTCGTAGAAAAAATAAATAACAAAGCCTATTTTTTTATAGGCTTTATTTTATTAAAATCGTTATACTTTTTTATTGCGCTCAACAGCTTGCCTAATTAATTCATGAGCAAAGTTTTTATCACGCCATCCTTCAATTTTAGCCCATTTTCCAGGTTCCAGATCTTTGTAATGCTTGAAGAAATGTTCAATTTGTTTGAGTGTAATCTCGGGCAGGTCTGTATAGTCATGAATATTGATATAGCGTTTTGTTAATTTTGTAGTGGGAATGGCAATAATTTTTTCATCTTTACCACCATCATCTTCCATCATTAGAGCTCCGATGGGGCGAACATTAATAACACAACCAGGCATAAGTGGACGGGTATTACAGATAAGGACATCAATAGGATCACCATCATCTGAAAGCGTATGAGGGACAAAACCGTAATTTCCAGGATAAACCATTGATGTATGAAGAAAACGGTCAACAAATAATGCACCCGACTTTTTATCCATCTCATATTTTATTGGCTGCCCACCAAGGGAGACTTCCACAATAACGTTAATATCTTCTGGTGGATTTTTGCCTACGGGTATTTCCTTAATATTCATAGAGACATCCTTTCTGGAATATAGTGAGGCTCAATACAATTAAATATTTTACCAAAGAGATTATGAAATTAATTTGAAATTGATGCACGTGTTTTTTCAAAACGTTTACGTTCATTAGGATCAAGATAGAGCTTGCGGAGACGAATATTTTTAGGGGTTACCTCTACAAGCTCATCATCTTGTATCCACGATAAGGCGCGTTCTAATGTCATTTTAATGGGAGGCGTTAACTTTACGGCCTCATCTTTTCCAGAAGCGCGCATATTGGTGAGTTTTTTTCCTTTTAACACATTAACTTCTAAGTCATTATCTCGTGAGTGGATGCCAATAATCATACCTTGATAGACTTTCACACCCGCATCGATGATCATAGGTCCACGATCTTCAAGATTAAAAAGAGCATAAGCGACAGATTCACCGTTGTCATTTGAAATCATAACACCATTAACACGACCAGCAATGTCTCCTTTATAAGGTTCATAAGCATGGAAAAGGCGATTCATAATTGCTGTACCACGTGTGTCCGTTAAAAGTTCAGATTGATAACCAATGAGTCCTCGGGTTGGGGCATAAAAGACAAGGCGGACACGATTACCTCCAGAAGGACGTAACTCCACCATTTCGCCTTTACGTTCAGACATTTTTTGTACAACAGTACCGGAATATTCTTCATCAACATCGATAACAACTTCTTCGATTGGCTCAAGAGTTATTCCATTTTCATCTTTTTGCATAACAACACGTGGGCGTGAAACACTAAGTTCAAATCCTTCACGGCGCATATTTTCAATGAGAACTGCAAGCTGTAATTCTCCTCGTCCTGAAACGTAGAAAGAATCTTTATCGGCTGATTCTTCAATTTTAAGAGCGACATTGCCTTCTGCTTCTTTTAACAATCGGTCACGAATGACACGACTTGTTACTTTATCGCCTTCAGTTCCAGCAAGGGGACTATCGTTGACGAGAAAACTCATAGTAACAGTAGGAGGATCAATTGGTTGGGCAGTAAGGGGTTCATTGACAGTAGGATCACAGAAAGTATCAGCAACGGTACCTTTTTGCAGACCTGCAATCGCAACAATATCACCAGCACTTCCTTCTTCAATAGGTTGCCGTTCTAAGCCACGAAATGCTAAAATTTTTGAAATACGCCCAGTTTCTAAAAGTTTTCCATCTTGTCCAAGAACCTTGACATTTTGATTGGGTTTTAGAGAGCCAGAATGAATCCGTCCTGTAATAATTCGTCCCAAAAACGGATCCGCTTCAAGAATAGTTCCAATCATGCGAAACGGTCCTTCTGCTACACTAGGAGAAGGGACATGCTGCGTCACAAGATCAAATAAAGGACCTAATCCCTGATCTTTTGGTCCCTCTGGGGCTTCAGCCATCCATCCATCGCGTCCAGATCCATAAAGAATAGGAAAATCAAGCTGTTCATCGGTTGCGTCAAGAGCAGCGAAAAGGTCAAAAACCTCATTAATGACTTCATCAACGCGTGCATCCGGTCGGTCAATTTTATTAATAGCAACAATAGGGCGCAATCCTACTTTCAATGCTTTGCCAACGACAAATTTTGTTTGTGGCATTGGTCCTTCAGCAGCATCAACAAGTACAATGGCTCCATCAACCATATTGAGGATGCGTTCAACTTCTCCACCAAAGTCAGCGTGTCCTGGTGTATCAACAATATTAATTCGAGTATCTTTCCAAACAACAGATGTCACTTTCGCTAGGATTGTAATTCCGCGTTCTTTCTCAATATCGTTTGAATCCATCATACGTTCGCTTGTACGCTGATTATCACGGAAGTTTCCTGATTGCTTGAGAAGCCCGTCTACAAGCGTTGTTTTCCCATGGTCAACGTGGGCAATGATGGCAATGTTACGCAATTGCATAAATTTTCTTCTTTTCGTTTAATGAAATTTCATTTGAGGTAAAGTCTTTACATTCTTTGCCTGACTATTAGAAAACCTTTTACATGTTTTTTTATAATTTTGGAAGATGGAGGCAATATTTTTATGGCAAAACTATTTATCCAAGTCTTTAAGGCTCTATTGAGCTTCAATTTCTGAAGCTTCGTAAAAGTTTTTATAGTACGTATGTTCTATTCTCGAGCTAAGAATTATCCAAAAAATCACCGTCAACTTGATTTTTATCAATATGACACAAGGAATTTATATGAGCTCTTGTAAGAGTAAGTATAAAGCTAGCCATATTATTGTTGTTGTTTTGCAAAGAGATTAATAAAAATCCGGAATATCTCTCAATCCATAGCCAATTTATTGACAACTGTACAACATTTTTATTCTAAATAAAGCTTTTTCTTATTCTATAACTTGTCAATCAAAATCCAGATCTAATGCAACCGTGTATTTGAGGTAAATATTGAGATGATTAAGAATTTTATAAGAAGCTCTAGCTTTTGTATGCCAGATTGGGCAAGAGTTATATCTGTTTGATTTATTTATGAACTCGGCATACAGTCTTATTTAGAAAGAATATGAAGGCATCCAAAGAAAATTCCCATCTTTGCTGTTAATCCAATTTATAATTTCAAAAGCATCTAAAGTAATATCTTTTAAACCATGGAGATAGTGCATTGCCTTACTTTTGTTAATTGCACTCTCTAATAGGAGTATGCTTTTCATGCCAAACAGAACACTTTAAACAGCATATACTTTTTGTTGCATATTCATGTACTTAAGAGAGATTGCTTAACGTACACTACATCCATTCCATGATAGAGCTCATAAATGATATAATATACGCGAATAGTATACTATTAACGCCTTTGTGAAGAAATATAAAGCCTGTTGAGTATCATCATGATTATTCTTTCTCAGCTGTCAATATTGCGCCAGTTTTTGATACGAGAGAGAGAGGATATAAGAAGTATTTTATTTTTTCTTGAATAGTTTTTAGACATACACCGATCTCGTTTGTGACTGGCAAGAAGATGACTTTAATCGATTTAATATGAGAAGCTTTATGATGAGGTAAAATTACGTTATTCGGAGCTGTTATTCAAAAAAATAATAAATTATCTATAGAGCGGTGCGCTAGAAAATAAATAATAAAGCTTATTCTCTTATGGAAAGAATCTTAGGTTACATGACAAGATTTTTCCATAAGTAAGAGTTTTTACTTTACATGTTTAAAGAAGAGTTCCTGACAAAATGAGAGAAGCTACAGAAAAATAGATTATAATGCCCATGACATCTACTAAAGTTGCCACAAAAGGAGCAGAAGCACTTGCTGGATCAAATTTTAAACCTTTAAGAATAAAAGGCAACATAGATCCAGAAAGAGAACCAAAGGTAACGATTCCAACTAAAGCTGTACCCACTGTTGTCGAAATAGCAATCCAATGTTGGCCATAGTCGTAGATACCCAGTTTTTGCCAAAGAGCAATGCGCGTAACACCAATAATTCCTAGTAAGAGACCAAGGGATAGTCCTGTTGGAATTTCACGAATGATCACTTTCCACCAGTCTTTCAACGTGAGTTCACGTAAAGCCAATGCACGTATAATAAGGGATGTAGCCTGTGAGCCGGAATTTCCTCCTGAGCTCATAATGAGAGGTATGAACAGTGTAAGAATAATCGCTTTTTCGAGTTCTGTTTCGAAATGTTGCATAGCGCTTGCTGTCAGCATTTCACCGATAAAGAGTAAAGCGAGCCAGCCTCCGCGTTTTTTCATCATTTCAGGAAACTTAATTTGCATATAGGGCTTATTAAGTGCTTCCATACCCCCAAATTTATAGGCATCTTCATTCATTTCATCGACCATAGTATCAAGCACGTCATCAACGGTTACAATGCCAATGACATGGTTACTTTCATCAACTACAGGCACAGAGAGAAGATCATGGCGCTGGAAAAGGCGTGCGATATCTTCATGATGTGTGAAAGGTGATATTGTAATGGGCGAGTCATGGGTAGGGACATTAAGAATTTGTTCATCAGGTGAGGCAAGAATAAGGTTACGCAGGGAAACAGCTTTGAGAAGAGTACCTGTTTTGGGGTCAATTACATAGCTGGTATAAACTGTTTCACGTGTTCGCTCGACCTCACGAATGTGATCCAAAGTTTTTTGTATGGTCCAGTTTGAAGGAACGGCTATAAACTCTGTTGTCATCAGTGCTCCTGCTGTATGATCAGGATAACTGGTGAGTTTTTTAAGTTCAGCGCGCGTTAAGGGGTTAAGCAAGGCATAAAGTCGTGTACGGGTTTCCTTATCCATTTCTTGAAAGACGTCTGCAGCAGCATCGGCAGACATGCCATCAAGAATTTCAACAGCACGATTTATAGGGAGAAGTTCTAGGATGGCAGCAGGTTGCTCAAGCTCTGGTTTATCAAAAAGTTCGATAACATAATCAAGAGGCAGAAGACTAAGAATAGTTACACGTTCCATGATATCGAGGTCATTGATGATATCAATAGAGTCTGCAAAATGCTGGTTCTTTAACTTTTCAGCGAGAGCTTCAGGAGAAAATTTTTTGAAGTCGAAGGCCGTTTTGATTTCAGTCATGATAAAGTACCTCCTGAAGAGTTGGAGAGTTGTAAATCTAGATAATAGATGAGATAAAAACAAAAGTTTATGGAAGATTTAAAAAAACTCCCCAGCTATATTCCCAATTGTTAATATTTGAAGTAAAGTCAAGGATAAATTATAAGTTATAAACAAGTTTCTGAATCACTAAAACGAGAATACAGCTTAATTTGAGGATAATATAAAAACGTAAATGTAAAAATCAGTTCTGATTTTACCATCATTTCTTTAATGTAGTTTGCGATTTTCAAAAGAATCTAAAGCAATATTTTATAAAGAGTGGAGATTATGCTTTTCTCCAAGTGTTTTTGTTAATATGCAATTCTATTGTGATGTGCGAGCGAATAATCTTTATTGCTTCAATATAATATGGTTTGAATGAAAGAACTTTACGATTTTCAGGTTTTTTTATTCAATAGGGTTTTGAAAGGTAGTTTTGAAACTCACGAAATAGTTTTAGTATGTTATCAATTTGTGTCGTAAAGATAATTGTTACAGTTTAAATTTATAATGGAGACATAAAGTATTATGACAAAAGCAGCAGTGCTGGACTGGAAGGGATTTTCAGGTCTTCCTGATTTTTCTTCTATAAGTGACGAAGATTTTAAACCCGCTTTTGAACAGGCACTTCAAGAAGCAGAAGAAGAACTAGAGGCAATTGCGATGGTGCAAGAACCACCAACGCTTGAG
This sequence comes from Bartonella sp. AA23NXGY, assembly GCF_042197165.1. Classification (NCBI taxonomy): domain Bacteria; kingdom Pseudomonadati; phylum Pseudomonadota; class Alphaproteobacteria; order Hyphomicrobiales; family Bartonellaceae; genus Bartonella; species Bartonella sp. AA23NXGY. The sequence continues at coordinate 19,788 of NZ_JBHIRO010000007.1, forward strand.
AATTTTTTGCAGCCTTTTGAGCTTTGCGGCAAAGCGCTTGATCGTGTCTGTTCAATATTTTTCTTACGCACCAGTGCTCATACGAATGTATTAATTCAACAGCTAGAGCAAGAGTTCGTTGTAAAACTTTCTCGTTATTCTTCAAAAATGATGATGGATGCGCGGATATTTGCGAAAATAGATGTACTTTATAAACAGTCGCAGCTGGGCACATTTGAGAGTGAAACAACACGTGTTCTTGAATTATGGTGGAAAAAGTTTGTTTGTCATGGGGCAAAACTCGATGAAAAAGCTAAGAAACGGCTTTTGGAAATTAATGAAAGACTTGCTTTTTTAAATGCTACTTTTGGACAAAATGTCTTAAATGATGAAGCTGAATGGATTCTGTTTTTAAAACAAACAGACTTATCTGGTTTACCGCAAGATCTCATTGCTTCAATGAAGGAAATTGCGTGTGAAAGAGGCAATGAAGAAGCGTATGCATTAACACTAGCACGTTCGATTGTTGAACCTTTTTTAAAATTCTCTGATCGTCGTGATTTGCGTGAGGTTGCATTCCAAGCTTGGGCTAAACGTGGTGAAAATAATAACAAGAATGATAATAAAACAATTATTGTAGAGATTGTTGCGCTTCGAGATGAGCAGGCTAAATTATTGGGATATAAATCTTTCGCAGATTTGAAGCTCGATAATACTATGGCTAAAAGTGTTGATTCCGTTATGGATTTGCTTATGCCTGTATGGGAGCGCGCAAGAGCGAAAGCTTCTACTGAGCAAATTGACTTACAAAATTTTGCCAACAATCAGGGCAGCAATGAATCTTTAGCTGCTTGGGATTGGCGTTATTATGCTGAAAGACTTCGCACTGAAAAACTTTCTTTCGATAGCGCTGAGATTAAATATTATTTTCAGCTTGATCTTATGATTAAAGCGGCTTTTGGGGTAGCCGAAAAACTCTTTAGCATTACATTTGAAGAAAAAAACGCTGTTACACTTTGGCATCCTGATGCACGTTTGTGGGAAGTAAAAAAGTCTGATGGAAGTCTACTTGGGCATTTTATTGGTGATTATTTTGCGCGTTCTTCAAAACGCTCCGGTGCGTGGATGAGTAGTTTGCAATCACAACATAAATTGGATGGCGGACAAAAGCCTATTATCTACAATGTTTGTAATTTTGCTAAACCACCTAAAGGGGAAGTTGCTCTTTTATCACTTGATGATGCACGTACGCTTTTCCACGAATTTGGACATGCATTGCATGGTTTGCTTTCTGATGTCACATGGCCATCTGTGTCGGGAACATCTGTTTCACGTGATTTTGTTGAGCTACCTTCTCAACTTTACGAACATTGGTTAACAGTACCAGAGATATTAAAATCTTATGCTATACATACAAAAACAGGTCATCCTATGCCACAAGAGTTGATAGATAAAGTCTTAGTAGCACAGACATTTAATGCAGGATTTTCTGCCGTTGAATTTATCTCATCAGCTTTAGTGGATATGGCTTTTCATCAAGGCGAAACAGTCACTGATCCAACAGTGTTTGAACGCCAAGAATTAGAAAAGCTGCAAATGCCTGATACAATTATTATGCGTCATCGTCCCCCACATTTTATGCACGTGTTTGCGGGAGATGGTTATGCATCTGGTTACTATTCTTATATGTGGTCGGAAGTGCTTGATGCTGATGCTTTTCAAGCTTTTGAAGAAACGGGAGATGTTTTTAATTCAGAGCTTGCTGATAAGTTGAAACGTTTTATTTACTCCGCTGGAGGAAGTCGTGATCCAGAGGAGCTTTATAAAGCTTTTCGGGGACGAATGCCTTTACCAGAGGCAATGATTAACAAACGTGGACTATAAGATATAACGGTATGGTTAACACCATGCCGTTTTCATATTATTCGAAAGGTACAGTTGCGATTTATGCAAATTTTCTCTTCATTATAGCTCTGTAAACAGAGTTTTTTATCTTATTCGCTTTTTGTTTATAGAGGAAAATAGATTTTGTATTTTAAATAGACATTATGGGAAAGAAAAATTATCAGCTCGATCTTTTTGATGCCCATTTGGTGGAAACCATGATTTTTTTATAAAACTTGACTTTCTTTTGCCTAAAAGGTGAGTGTTTTTTTGTACCATATCATCGAGGTTCATTGGAAGCTGACGCATAATTTTACTCCGCTCTTGATTCTCTGATTCTTGTATAAGTTTTTGAATAGCTTTATCGGTTGAGTATGAATTTTCATGAGAAAAGGCGTGAAAATTTAAAATATTTTTCAATGGTTTTTCTAAATAAGAGGCAATTTTTTTCTTTCCTTCAGGGGTGAAATGCATGCCATTATTGGTGCGTAATTTGGTTGTTTTTCCATTAATATCATAGCCTGAAAAAGAAAAAATTCCTTCTTCATCACTAAAGCCGCTCCAGATATCGAGAAAATACCCTCCTGCTGTTTCTGTTTCTTGTTTATAGAGCGCATTAAAAATTTTCATTTTTTGTGTCAAAAGGTCATTTCCAAAAGAAGGTTGACCTATCCATATCCATGATTTTCCAGAGGCGTGAAGACTTTCAGTAATTTCGATAATTCTTTGTTTGTAGATGCGTATCCATTCTGACTGATCTGTGTTAATCATGTTATGAGAGTCTGTGATGGGTTGATTATCATTTGCACCGATCATCATGATAATAACATCGGGGCTATTTTGGTCAATGAGTTTAGAAATATTGCTTTGCCAAGAATAATAATCCGTTCGAACTAAGCCGGAAGCTGGTATTGTGTTGTTCATGATAACGATATCGCTATTATTTATAAAAAACTTTTTAAGTGCATCGGCAACAGCGGAGGCTGCAAAATCCCCTACAACAAGAATGCGTTTTGCATTCTCATTTTTTAGCTTTTGTATGTTTTTTTGTGTTACGATCTTTTTTTGCGGCTTGTCTATTTTTTGTTCTATAATTTGCGGTGGCTGCTGTGTCTGTTTGTTTTGTTGTGATAACCATTTGAAGAAGTTCGTTGCTTTACTTGGGGATGGCTGTAAGATCCCCACAATAGAAAGTGAAAACAGCAATAATGTCAAATATATCAGGCGAAAAGAAGACAAAACCTTAGTCTCCATTATTGTTTGCGAAGGAGAAAAAGCACTTGAGATGATGGATATCCATTTTCTTTTAGACCGTAATGCAGCTGAAAAGCTTTGATTGCTTTGCGAGAGGCTGTTCCGATTTGTCCATCAATATCTCCTTTATAATATCCCAATGCACTTAAGCGAGATTGCAGTTCTTTGCACTCTTGGAAGGTAATAGGCTGAAAAGGTCTTTGCCAATCATGCACTAATCCAAGATGTCCAGCAATACGATCAGCAAGAAGGGAAACAGCAAACGCATAACGATCTGCATTATTATAATGTTTCAGAACAAAGAAATTTTTTGTGACTAAAAATATAGGTCCTTTTGCTCCATCTGGATATTTTAATATTGCTTGTTCAGCTGATGTAGGAAGAGGGTGCCCATTTGCGTGTTTTACACCTAATTTTTTCCATTGTTCAAAGGAATACCAGCCTTCAGGAAGGTTTTTCCCCTGCGGCACTTTTACCTCTACTCCCCAAATAAGATTAGGTTGCCAGCCATTTTTGTGGAGAAGGTTAGCAGCAGTAGCCAGAGCATCTGGAACAAAGTTCCAGATATCACGCCGTCCATCTTGATTTATATCAACAGCATAGGCGAGATAACTGCTTGGAATAAATTGTGTATGTCCCAATGCTCCGGCCCAAGATCCAGTGAGTTGAGAGCGTTTAATTTCACCACTTTGTAGAATTTTCATAGCAGCAATCAGCTGTGTATATGCGTATTTTTCGCGTTTTTTATCGGCATAGGCTAGGGTTGCAAGTGAGCGAATGGCATCACGCATTACACTTTTATTGGCTAAAATTTTCCCATAATTGCTTTCCATTGACCAAATAGCAAGCAGAATATTACGGTCAACACCAAAACGTTCTTCAATTTGAAGAAGCCATTTGTTCCATTTTTTTGCTTGGCGCCGTCCTTCCACAATTGCGATATCATGGACACGATTATCGAAATAGTTCCAGGAAGGAGCAACAAATTCCGGTTGGTATGCGGCGCTTTTTAGAACTTCAGGATCAATGGCATTAACACCTTTAAACGCCATATGAAACGTAGAAGGGGTAATATTGTGAGCAATAGCTATTTTTTTAAATTCTTTAATCCAGTGTTTAAATCCGCTATCAGCATATGAAAGGGATATAAAAAACATAAAAAAAGCAGAAAAAATAACGGCAGAGACAGTGAAAAGAGTTCTCCAAGCTATTGACTTCTCTAAAAAAGAGAAAGTCTTCAATTCTGTTTTTTGCATTTTGAAATCCCCATTAATATTCAATTCATTAGATGTGCAATAACTTTATTTTGTATTTAGTTTAATCGATAATATGATCAAGAAGAGGAAAAAACTGAAATAAATAACTCATTTTAATCCTTTCAATAAATTCTCAGACTCTTTTTACATTTTGATTGCCCATTATAATGATAATCAAAACAATAAGATATCTTTTTTACCATTTCGTAAAAACATATGATAAATAAAACAAAAAAGTTATATGAATTCATTGAGGAGGGTGAGTGTGCGTAAAATCCGGAAAGCAGTATTCCCAGTAGCAGGTCTTGGTACGCGTTTCCTTCCTGCGACAAAAACGATTCCTAAAGAAATGCTAACAGTTGTTGATAAACCTGTTATTCAATATGTTGTGGATGAGGCGAGGGAAGCTGGTATTGAGCATTTTATTTTTGTGACTGGACGTAACAAAGCAGTCATTGAGGATTATTTTGATGCGCAAGTTGAATTATACACGACACTTGCTGAATGTGGAAAGAAAGAAGATCTTGCACACTTATACCGTTTACAGCCATTACCAGGGTCAACTTCTTTCACTCGGCAACAACAACCTTTGGGATTAGGGCATGCTCTTTGGTGTGCGCGTGAATTAGTTGCAGGGGAACCTTTTGCTTTATTATTACCCGATATGTTGATACAGGCGAAAAAGGGCTGTCTTTCTGAAATGATGAGCCTTTATGAAAAGGTGGGTGGGGGGAATATTATAGCAGTTCAGGAATGCGATCCTAGAGAAACACATAAATATGGTATTGTTGGGAAAGGCAAACAGATTGCAAATGGTTTTGAAATCACAAAAATGGTAGAGAAACCGGCACAAGGAACGGCACCATCAAATTTGTACATCAATGGACGTTATATTTTGCAGCCAGAAATTTTTAATATTCTTTCCACTCAAGAACGGGGAACAGGAAATGAAATTCAATTAACAGATGCTATGATGCGGCTTTCAAATGAGCAAGATTTTTGGGGTTTGCAAGTAAAAGGGCGCACTTTTGATTGCGGTTCTAAAGCTGGTTTTATTGAAGCCAACGTTGCATTTTCTTTGGCACGCGCTGATATGCACAGCCACGTTTCTGCTTCATTGAAAAATTTACTGGAAACCATTAATGTTGAAAAGTGATATAGATCCCTCACTTAATTTTATTGATCGAATTTGATTATGACAATACCGTCTCCTCATATGGCTTTGCAAGGTGCAGTAGCATCAGCGCTTAAAACACTTGCTAGTGAAAAGCAGGGGCTTGAAGCTCTTGAAAAAGCTCTTCTGGAAAGTCTTTCTTCTTCTTTTGAAGCGGCTGTTCAAACTATTAGAAATGCTCGTGGACATGTGGTTATTACTGGTCTTGGAAAAAGTGGTCATATAGGGACAAAAATTGCAGCAACCTTAGCCTCAACTGGAACACCTGCCTTTTTTGTTCACGCTGCAGAAGCCAATCATGGTGATCTTGGTATGATTGGCTCTGATGACGTTATTCTTGCTTTATCATGGTCTGGTGAAACTCAAGAGTTAAGTGGTATTATGAGTTATGCGGCGCGTTTTCGTATCCCCCTTATTGCGATGACATCAAGTAAGCACTCTGTGTTAGGACGACAAGCTGATATTGTACTATTATTACCAAAGATAGAAGAGGCTTGCCCCCATGGTTTAGCCCCTACAACTTCAACAATTATGCAATTGGCAATGGGAGATGCATTAGCGGTTTCTCTTTTAGAAATGCGTGGTTTTACCGCAACGGATTTCAAAATATATCATCCTGGTGGTTCTCTTGGTGCAAGCCTTAAATACGTGTGTGATATTATGCATGAGGGTGATAATATTCCTTTGGTTATGCAGGGAACAGCTATGACTGAAGCGATGAATGTTTTGGTGGAAAAACATTTTGGTTGTGTTGGTGTTGTGAATCAAGAAGGTGAACTAATCGGAATTGTAACTGATGGCGATCTTGCACGTAACATTCATTTTAATTTATCAAAATTTAATGTTGACGAGGTGATGACCAAAGCTCCTAAAGTTGTAAAGCCAAATACACTTGTTGGTGCAGCAACAGCTTTTATTAATGATCATCAGATTGGTGCATTTTTTGTGGTTGAAGATAAAAAACCGATAGGAATTGTTCATTTTCATGATCTTTTGCGCATTGGCGCTGCTTAGATTAAGCTTCCCTATCAAATAAAATGTTATTTTAGGTTGAAATAGATTGAATGATACAAAGTTACAATTTTATTGTGAGGTGGCTTTACTGATATTTTGTGGAAGAAAATGATTATTTTACGCATTTCATAATGTTTAGAAAATTTTCAGGGTAAAGATTATACTAGCCTCTTTGCGTATTTTAGAGAGGATTTTCTATCAGGAGGAGAAAGGATATCGCCTCCTGCTTAATGTGTGTGCTCCCTCTGTTCTTAAGAGAGGTTTCCCTTGTACTTTGTTAAGATTTCCGCTTAAGGAAAAACTGTGCTCCTGTATGTGAGGTGCAGAGAAGTTGTGTGGCGTCATATGACATTGTACAATTGACTCTAGAAATTGTTCCACGGAGAATAGAGCGTATTTCAATTTCTATATTTTGGGCATTGAGATAATTATATGCTCCTTCTGATAGTTTTTCTTCTGTATCTGCTGCATGCGTTTCAAAAACACCATTGTGGAAAGAAGAAATAATACCATTCTCATCAACCCATTTTCCATCAATTCCAGTTGGCATATTTGAGTTATAATATCGCGAAAAGTTACAGGCACTTAACAGCAAGGCGGTAATTGTAAGACATAAAATATGATAGGTATGTTTCATTTATTGCACTCTATTTAGATTATTTTGCTCTCTAGTTTCTATAACATTATTAAATTACCCCATGAGTCAATATGAAAAATTTGATAAAAATCAATGAAAAAGCAAAAAAATGGAAAAAAATGCCTTAATGTTGTATTTAATTGACAGCTTGATGAATTTCGTAAGTGAAACACAAGAGGTAAAATATTTCTTATGGTTTACAACAATTTTTATATTAAGCTGCTAAGTAGTCTCAAAGGAGATTATTGACATTATGGTTGGTCCCATTCTTGTTGCGAGTGAAGATTATGGAAGACGTATAGAACTTTCTTCTATGCTGCGAGGTTTTGGTTATCGTGTCATTGAAGCAGAAAATGGTCTCCGTACGATTGATCTTTTACACAGGCGTAAAAACATTGTGCTTGCACTCCTTGATGTCGTTATGAGTGATTTGAGTGTGAGCGATTTGATTAAAATGATTAGAGTTGCTGGTGTTTCTGTTCCTATTGTCGTTATAGCACAACAAGAGAATCAGCATTTACTCCAGAAAGCTTTAACAGCTGGAGCTATTGATTATTGGATCCATCCAGTAACATTATTACGTGTAAGAGTTACTTTGGATATCCTTGCTCTTATTTCTGCCTTGGAGCATGAGGTTCGAGATATTCGGCGAAAAAAAGAGAATCATTTACGGTTTTCTGATCTTTGCGTAAAAAGTAGAGCTATGCAGATAGTATTAGAACAATCGAGACAAGCAGCAACTTCTTTACAGAATCTTTTGATAGAGGGAGAAGCTGGAACAGGACGTGAGACATTAGCTCGGATTATTCATCATGAGGGATTATTTTCGGAGGGTGTTTTTGTTCGCTTTCAATGTTCAGCCATCGTTGATCCAGAAGAAGAAAATCAGCAGTGGTTTAAAGAATTCCTACCATTGGTTTCTTCTCTTGAAAAAGGGACACTTTGCCTTTGTGATATTGATCGACTTGAGCCCATACAGCAAAAACGGTTTGCTCATTACCTTAAAGAAAGGGAAAGGGATACAAAAGGAGATTTTTTTCCTTTTCGGATCATCGCTATTTCAACATCGCGTTTAAAGGACTTGGTTAATGAGAACTTTTTTTTGCATAGTTTGTTTGAACAATTTTCTCACTTGTCTATTAGCGTTCCTGCTTTACGAGAATTAAGGGATGATTTTCCAGAGATCACACAACGTTTGATTGATCGCATTATCACAGAAACAGGGCGATCACATGTCCATGGTTTAGCAGGCTCTGCTCTTTCCTTGCTTATGCAGTATGATTGGCCTGGCAATAGAAATGAGCTTGAAACCTTTTTATTTCGTGCGATTTTACTCAGTGAAGGACCGTTATTAACTGTTCGAGATTTTCCGCAATTAATGGGAAATTCATTAATGAATGTTCCCAATATCATTGAGGGTAATATGCAAGAAGATAATGAGCAAGAATCGATAAAATTTTTGAATACTGATGGGCATGTACGTACTTTTGCAGAAATGGAGCATGATATTATAGAGAAAGCGATTAAACATTATAAAGGACATATGAGTGAGATTGCGCGTCGCCTTCATATTGGTCGCTCTACACTTTATAGAAAAATGGAAGAATTGAGAGCAATAAGAAATCAAGAACGAAAGTAAATTCATAACAAATTTCTCTTCATGACAAGCAAGCGTTTCAAAAAATAGAGTGAATTTTGATAAAGTCCGTGGGGGAAAGCTGAAGAAAACAATCATTTATTGTAAAATTTATCTATAGTGGATGATTTTGTTGATTTAAATCAAATATAAATTTTATGTGACTATTTTAATCGTTTGTTTCAATTTATACAATTTTAGTTAAGTTTACATTTATTAAAACAGAGAAGCATTTTTAAAAACTTTTAAATACTACCGCTAAAATTTTTGTATCATCAATATTAAATTTATACTCTCTTAAGCAAGAAGTGGCATTTTACCTGCTATACGATTAAGATAAAGTGATTAGTGTTATCGTTTGCATTACTGATGATGTGATAGTTTAAAATAGAAAGTTTGCCCTCTTTGACTCTTTTACAGATTGTTATTGGTTTTGTCCTCTTTTTTTTTATTGCATCTATGTTGGCAATCTACACCTATGGGCGTTTTGTGAAAAATGCTAGGGGAAAATGTTCTTATGCGTTACCTCTTCAGAAAGATGAAACTAAGCTTGATCGTATCGTCAGTCAATTAGCTGAGAAAGAAAATGGATTGGGGATTGATAAAGATGCCCTTTCCCTCATTATCAGCAATTTGGATGCGTTTTGTGTTCGGGCAATAGGAGCTGCAGAGGCTGGACGTAGCCTTGATCTGATGTATTATATTTGGGATGATGATTTAACGGGGCGCCTATTATTAAGTGAAATAGTTGAGGCAGCTGATCGAGGGGTTCGGGTACGGCTTCTTTTGGATGATATTAATGCTCAGGCACGTGATCCAGCTTATATTGCACTAGATAAACATCCTTATATTGAGGTGAGAATGTTTAATCCAGGGCGATCGCGTAAAGGTGGTTTACGCCGTGGTTTAGAAATTATATTACGGGCAATTACTGTAACACGTAGAATGCATAATAAAGCTTTTATTGTTGATGGCAGGGTCGCTTTTGTAGGAGGACGTAATCTTGCAGATTCTTATTTTGATGCTGGTAAAGAATCCCATTTTCGAGATTTAGATTTGATGTTAATCGGTCCTTCTGTTAAAAAGGTAGAAAGTATCTTTGATGATTTTTGGAATAGTGCTGTTGTTTTGCCAATTCATACTTTGGTTGTTCCTAAAAGCGCAAGTGATCTTAGCTATTGGAAAGATAAATTACGAAAGTTTCGTGATTCCAAGGTTGCAAAAGTTTATTTAGATTATGTCAAAGAGCACATTAACTTTAATTGTTTTATCCAAACAGGAAAGCGGTTATTTTTAGCAGACAAAGTTGTTGTTCTTTCTGATCCTCCAGAAAAAGCATTGCGTAAAAAAGCAAGCAATTGGCTTATGAAGGCACTTTCAAAGGTTATTGGAAATGCCCAAAAAACGGTTCAGATTACGTCACCTTATTTTGTTCCTGGTAAGGTTGGCACGCAGAATTTTAGTAATTTGGTTTCAAAGGGTGTTGATGTCAAAATTCTGACAAATTCTTTAGCTGCTACTGATGTAGCATTAGTGCATGGTGGTTATGTACCTTATCGTAAGGCATTGTTGAAAAGTGGTGTTAATCTTTATGAATTAAAAGCGGAAGGCAATACTCATGGGTTACGATTGTTTCGATCGAGTAAGGCAAGTTTACATGCCAAAGCTTTTTTAATTGATCGTAAAACAGCTTTTATTGGATCTTTAAATTTTGATCCAAGATCAGCATCATTAAATACAGAAATGGGCATTCTTTTTGAATGTGCTCCCATTACAGCAAGATTAGATTTGTTGTTTTCTGAAGAAACCACAGGGGAAATGAGCTATCATCTGCGTCTTGGTGATAATAATCGTATTTATTGGGATTTTATTGAAAATGAAAAAAAATATAGCATTGACTATGAGCCAGAAAGCAATTTTTGGCGTCGCGCATTTGCAAAAATAATAAGTTGGTTACCTATTGAATCACAATTGTAAATTTTTATAAACCACACTTAAAAAAAATATTTATTTTTCTTTTCATTTTGTTTGTAGCATGGCATAATTTTTTGCCAATCTACCATGTATGAGAACCGCAGTTGTATTTTAAAGCTTCTTGCGGTGTTTTATTATAAAAGGAATTTTGATATGGCAAAGATTGTTGAAACGGGGACAGGTGCATTGGCACTGACTTTTGATGATGTACTTTTACAACCCGGTCATTCTCTTGTTATGCCTAGTCAAGTGGATCTCAGTACGCGCATTGCAGCGGATATTAAGCTCAATTTGCCATTGCTTTCTGCGGCAATGGATACGGTAACAGAATCGCGTTTGGCAATTGCTATGGCTCAAGCTGGTGGTCTTGGGGTTATTCATCGTAATATGTCTCCTGCAGAGCAGGCAGAAGAAGTTCGCCAAGTAAAAAAGTTTGAATCTGGTATGGTTGTTAATCCAGTCACCATTGGACCAGATGCAACACTTGAAGAAGCAAAATCTTTGATGCGCTCTCATGGTATTTCCGGTATTCCGGTTGTTGAAAATGGTGCTAAAGGTGAAACTGCTGGACGGCTTGTTGGCATTTTGACAAATAGGGATGTGCGTTTTGCATCGGATCCTAAACAAAAAATTTATGAATTAATGACGCATGAAAATTTAATCACAGTGCGTGAAAATGTTCAACTCAGTGAAGCGAAGTATCTTTTACATCATCATCGTATTGAAAAATTATTAGTTGTGGATGAACAGAATCGTTGTGTCGGACTGATAACAGTTAAGGATATTGAAAAAGCAAAATTAAATCCAAACGCTGCCAAAGATTCACAAGGTCGCTTGCGTGTTGCAGCTGCAAGTAGTGTAGGGAACGATGGGTTTGAGCGGGCTGAACGATTAATTGATGCAGGCGTTGATATTCTAGTAATTGATACTGCACATGGACATTCTCAGCGTGTATTAGACACTGTTGAGCGTATTAAAAAAATGATGTTTTCTCCAGCTATTATTGCTGGTAATGTGGCGACTGCTCAAGCAACACAGGCTTTGATTGACAGTGGTGCGGATGCTATAAAAGTTGGGATTGGTCCTGGTTCTATTTGCACAACGCGAATTGTTGCAGGTGTTGGTGTTCCTCAGCTTGCAGCCATTATGAATGCTGCAGAAGTTGCTGAAAAAGCGGGCATTCCCGTTATTGCTGATGGGGGGATAAAAGCTTCGGGTGATTTTGCTAAAGCCTTAGCAGGTGGGGCTTGTGCTGCTATGATTGGCTCTCTTTTAGCGGGTACAGAAGAAAGTCCTGGCGAAGTCTATCTTTATCAAGGACGATCCTTTAAAGCTTATCGCGGCATGGGATCTGTTGGTGCTATGGCACGAGGATCGGCAGATCGCTATTTTCAAGATGATGTTCGTGATGAACTTAAGTTGGTTCCTGAAGGTGTGGAGGGGCAGGTGGCTTATAAAGGTCCTATAGCATCAGTTCTACATCAGCTTGCTGGTGGACTTCGTGCTTCGATGGGGTATGTTGGAGCAAAAGATCTCGTAGAGTTTCGTGAAAAAGCAACGTTTGTACGTATTACGAATGCGGGACTCCATGAAAGTCATACGCATGATGTTTCTATCACACGAGAGAGTCCAAATTATCGTGGGCCAGTTTAAAGATACAAGAGCCTAATATCATATTGCATAAATATAAAATTTTCCGAGAACAAGAAAGAGAGACTGCGCTTTTTTCTGTTTGTAATTTGGTGTAATAATCCCAAAAAGGAAAGAATTAGAGGTTAAAATTCTAATTCTTTCTGTTAAGACTATATGAAATAAGTTATATAAAATTAGAATTAACTTTTTGTTGTCTTCCGTCCAGTCTTTGACGCACGTTGGCGAGTGTTTGTCTGATCACTTTGGACGGATTTCTTTCCGTTGTTTGAGGGCGTTGTATTATGACGGCTTTTAGACGAAGTTGTTTTTCCATTATTATAAGTCATTATTTTCTCCTTTAAAATTGTCTGGCAGTTGCCATTAGAGTAAAAACGGTCATGCCAAATAGTGGTTCCAAGCATTTTCTAAAAAGTTAATTTTTTGTTGAACGTAAGATGAGCTTGTTTAATTTTATGAGAAGATTTTTTCTATTGTTCAGACAATCCTCGTAAACTTTATTTTACGCAAATAAATTAAAGAGTTTGTTTTTTTCGTAATGCATGGCGGAAATAAGTTTTTTATGGATGGCTACGTATCTTTTAGTATAAGAGGTAGAAGGATAAAAAACGAATGGGCAGAAGATGAAAGGAAAAATTTAGATACTCTAAATTGGATCTTATAAAAAAGTATGATCAGATCATTTTAATATTGAATGTAAATTTTTTATGGCGTTGAGAAGGTTTCATTGGCAAGAAGGCGATAATATTATTTTTTTAGATGATTTAAAATTTTATTATTTTAATGGGAGAAATGAATGCGATTAGGTGGGCGTTTGCAAGCAGCAATAGATGTTCTCACAGAGATAGAAATGAAGCATCGCCCAGTAGGAGAAGCTTTAAAGGATTGGGGTCTTTCTCATCGCTTTGCTGGAGCAGGTGATCGTGCAGCTATTGGTACAATCGTTTATGATGTTTTAAGACGACGTTATTCTTTACAATGGCGTATGGAGAGTGATGATATCCGAGATATCGTTTTTGGTGCCTTATTAGATTCTGGAAAAATGACGCTGGAGCAAATTGACGGTGAGTTGGCAGAAGATCGGTTTGCACCGCAGTTATTAGGGGCTAAACAGCGTAAATCGTGGCAAGGTCAGCAATTAGTGGATGCTCCAGACTATATTCGTGGTGATATTCCGCAATGGTGTCAAGCGCATCTGCGTCCTTTATTTGGTGATAATTGGATCACTGAAGCGGCTGCGTTAGCAACGCGTCCTTCTTTAGACCTACGGGTAAATAACCTAAAGGCAACACCAGAAAAGGTGCTGAAAGAATTAGCAAAAACCAAACTTAAATCTTTTCCATGGTTTGGGCAAGCTTTAAGAATTGCACCGATTGAAAAGTTTAATCGTCATCCCAATGTTCAAGTGGAACCAGCTTTTCAAAAAGGACACTTTGAAATACAGGATTTAGGATCTCAAATTGTTGCTCACCTTGTGGAAGCGCAAGAGAGCATGCAGGTATTAGATTATTGTGCAGGTGCTGGTGGCAAAACATTAGCTTTAGCTTCCGATATGAACAATCGTGGGCAAATTTATGCTTATGATTTTGATAAAGTGCGCCTAGCTCCTATTTTTGATCGTCTTCGACGCGCTGGTGTTCGTAATGTACAAACACGAGCACAAAAAGAAGAATTGAAGCCATTAATAGGCCAGATGGATAGAGTTCTACTAGATGCACCATGTAGTGGGACAGGAACATGGCGTCGTCGTCCAGATGCGAAATGGCGTTTAACATTAGAACAAGTGAAACAACGCCAAACAGAACAGAGGGATATTTTGAATGAAGCGATAGCTTATCTTAAGCCAAATGGGCGCTTAATCTATATTACCTGTTCTCTTTTTACAGATGAAAATGAGGAACAAATTTCCCATTTCCTTCAACAACATTCTCATTTTTCTCCAATAGATATGCCAGCGCTTTGGCAGAAACATTTTAGTTTTTCTCCTGTGCAACCAGTTTTTTCAAATTATGGACTTACTTTGTCGCCAGCCACAACACAAACAGATGGGTTCTTTTTATCTGTGTTGCAAAAAAAACATTGATCCATATTTTTGCACTTTTTATCATAAACTTTACGAGAATAATCTTTTTCGTAAGAAAATAGGCTTGTGAAAAGAGAAAGATTAAATCATAACTCTCATGAGTTTTCTTTTACAATTGTTGATTGGTTTTCTATGAGCATATCACATCCAGACACTGTTCTTATTATTGACTTTGGTTCACAAGTTACACAACTTATTGCACGACGGGTACGAGCAATGGGGGTATATTGTGAAATTGCTCCTTTTCAATTGGCTTTAGAAGCTGTGCGCCGCATAAATCCTAAAGCTATTATTTTATCAGGGAGTCCTTATTCCGTTATTGATGAGGGCTCTCCGCGTGCACCAATGGAAATTTTTGAGGCGGGTGTTCCGATTTTGGGTATTTGCTATGGTGAACAAGTCATGTGTGTTCAGCTTGGAGGAAAGGTTGAAGCTGGACATGAGCGTGAATTTGGGCGTGCTTTTTTGGAAGTTCAAGAAGAGAGTGCCCTTTTTGATGGAGTGTGGGAAAAAGGTTCTCGTTATCAAGTATGGATGAGCCATGGTGACCGTGTGGCAGCTTTACCAGAAGGTTTTCGTGTCATAGGAACCTCAAAAGGAGCTCCCTATGCGGCTATTGCGGATGAAAAAAGACATTTTTATGCGGTACAGTTTCATCCTGAAGTTATCCATACACCGGATGGTACAAAACTTTTGCAAAATTTTGTTCATAAGATCTCTGCTATTAAAGGCAATTGGTCAATGGCTTCTTATCGTGAGCAGGCAATTGCTACGATACGACAAAAAGTTGGGAAAAGTCGTGTGATTTGTGGTCTTTCAGGGGGAGTGGATTCATCTGTTGTAGCGGTACTCCTTCATGAAGCTATAGGAGATCAACTGACATGTATTTTGGTAGACCATGGGCTGATGCGCAAGAATGAAGCTGAAGAAGTTCTCACGCTCTTTCGTGATCATTATAATATAGAGCTTATTCACGTTAATGCTGCTGATGTGTTTCTTAATGCTTTAAAAGGTGAGACAGATCCAGAAAAAAAACGCAAAACAATTGGTCGCCTTTTTATTGAAGTTTTTGAAGAAGAAACGAAAAAAATAGGAGGTGCAGAGTTTTTAGCACAAGGAACACTTTATCCAGATGTTATTGAGAGTGTGTCTGCTATTGGTGAAACGGTAACCATTAAAAGCCATCATAATGTGGGTGGGCTACCAGAACAGATGAAGATGAAACTTGTAGAACCGTTACGTGAGCTCTTTAAGGATGAGGTTCGCTCGCTAGGACGAGAGTTAGGGCTACCGGAGCAGTTTATTGGTCGCCATCCTTTTCCAGGTCCCGGCCTTGCAATTCGGTGTCCAGGTGCTGTAACACGTGAAAAATTAGAAATTTTACGCGAAGCAGATGCTATTTATCTTGAGGAAATCCGTAAGGCCGGTCTTTATGATGAAATTTGGCAAGCTTTTGCTGTTCTTCTTCCAGTTCAAACTGTTGGTGTTATGGGGGATGGTCGCACTTATGAATTTGTTTGTGCTCTTCGCGCCGTCACATCTGTAGATGGAATGACTGCTGATTTTTATCCTTATGATATGGCGTTTTTAAGTAAGACAGCAGCACGTATTATTAACGAAGTTAGAGGGATTAATCGTGTTGTATATGATGTAACCTCAAAGCCTCCTAGTACTATTGAATGGGAATAATTAAAATGAAGGATAAGTCTTTTAAGAATAAAATATGACTGAGGGTTTGATATTCGAAAAGTGTAGAAAAAATCATTTAAAAATGATTGTGTATTTTCATATGATATAAGCTTTTATCTGGCAATCTGTACGTCAATATCGTTTAAAATTGAGAAGTGTGGGATTTTGCATGTCTGAGAAAAAAATTGTTGCACACCGTGGAGGAGCTCATCTTTATCCTGAAAATACCCTTTCGGCATTTAATAATGCTATAGCGTTAGGTGTTGATGAAGTTGAATGCGACGTTCATTTGCTAAAAAGCGGTGAAGTGGTTGTCTTTCACGACTTCCGTCTAGACCAATTGGTTGGAAAAAAGGGGTATATTCACGACATTGATAATGAAACACGCAAACAACTCTGCGTAAAAGGAAGCCAAGAAGCACCTCCCTTATTAGAAGAAGTGCTTGATCTTTTAGCACCAACGAATGTTGCATTGCATCTTGAAATCAAGACATGCGGTGAAGTGGAGCGCGAAACAATATTATCCCAAAAAGCGCTTGCGCTAATAAAAAGCCGAAATTTATCAGAACGGGTTTCTGCTATTAGTTTTGATCCTTTTATCCTTCGTCCTTTTATTGAAGCAGGAATACCATCTGGTCCATGTGTTGATAATTTCGAAGGTGATATGTACCGTCATTTTTCTGAATGGAAGCAATTAGGTTATTCTGATCTAAGTTTAGATGGCTCTATTGTTTCACAGAACTTTATTGAATCAGCTCTTGAGGCTGGTTTTACTGTAGGGGTATGGACAATTAATGGAAAAGCTCGGTTATCATATTGGCTTGATATGCCTGTACATTATATTACGACAGATCAACCTGATCTCGCATTGCAATTGTGTGCACAAAGGTAAAAATACATCAACACAAAAGGAACTATATATCTTCATAAAGTTAGCGTAATGAAAGAAGAAAAATTATCTAATATACGACAATAATACATTGATTTATAATCATAATTAATATTTTATTCATGTGAGTAAGAGACCTTAATACGTAAGATTCTCTTATTTCAAATATTTTTACAATGAATCAATCAAAATCATTCGTTTGCACATTACAAGCAGGGTTGGTGTGTGGATAAAAAATGATTGAGAAAAGAATAAAAATATTCATTTAACGTATTTTAAATGCAAGATTTGTTGAAGCATTAGGATCGCACATGATGATGTCGTTTTGCACTTTTATGAAGTGTAAAAATGATGGCATACAAAAAGTCTTATATACTTTAATGGAGAGGCTTTAGGGCTTATTTTATAGGTGCTATCATGAAATGTAGATGTATTGAAAGATTTTTTAACAGCATGGAAATTGGTTATACAGTGTCATTTTGTTTTGCGTGAGGGGTGTGATCTTGTTACAGGGAAAGAGACTATTAAGCGCTTCAAAATGATTTTCTTAATTTTAAAAAAATTCTATTTGTCTCTTCTTTAAATTCAGTAGCAACATCGTGTTAAAGTTATAAGCCGAAAGTTATAAGACAAATAATAAAAGAATAAACAATTCTTTTTAAAAAAGTAAATCCAGATATTAAAATAGTCATTGAAATGATATTTACGATCTATATCTTTTTACCAAGTGACTTTTCTTATTTAAGCCATCTCACTTTTTTCAGATAGTTACAAACACGTATTTCGTTAATACATAAGAATGCTTATAAAAGAAAATGAATAAATTTAAACAAATTCATTTGACCTTTTGGTGGTTCCTGTTTAAATGAGAGAATATGTTTCTGAAATAAAACTGTCATAGCATGTTCATGTGTAATACTATAAATTTAGGGGTAGTTTGTATTCCATCACTTCAGAAAGGGTGAACCATGAGTCGTTTTTATCTTTCCATAGCGGCCACGGTTGCTATCATAATGTCTACAGCGGGGGTGACAGCAAGTTTTGCACAGACAAAAATCAGCTTTTGGCATTCTATGAGTGGTGAATTAGGAAAGCAAACTGAAAGTCTTATTAACGATTTTAATGCGAGTCAGTCTGAATATAAAGTTATTTCTTCATATCGCGGTGAGTATGAAGAGGGTTTGATTTCACTCATTGCAGCATTTCGTGGAAAGAAACAGCCAGTGCTCGCTCAAATTTATGACGTTGGTACTGGAACTATGATGGCTGCAAAAGGCGCAATCTACCCATTTTATCAACTTATGGCTGATACAAAACAAGAATTTGATCCTACAGATTATTTCCCTGCTATTAGTGGTTATTACTCCGATGAACAGGGACGTATCGTCTCTATGCCATT
The DNA here is from genome assembly GCF_042197165.1 of Bartonella sp. AA23NXGY. Taxonomy (NCBI): domain Bacteria; kingdom Pseudomonadati; phylum Pseudomonadota; class Alphaproteobacteria; order Hyphomicrobiales; family Bartonellaceae; genus Bartonella; species Bartonella sp. AA23NXGY. Next base: position 38,306 of record NZ_JBHIRO010000007.1, read on the forward strand.
TAATATTTCAACACCCATCCTTTATTATAACAAAGATATCTTTAAAAAAGCAGGGCTTGATCCAGAACAGCCTCCTAGAACATGGCAAGATATAGAAAACTTTTCCAAGAAAATTCTTGAGACTAAAGCGGCAACTTGTGGTTTTACAATGGCTTATGCCGCTCAATGGATTGGTATAGAAAATTTTTCAGCGTTGCATAATGTTCCTTTTGGAACGAAGGAAAATGGCTTCAAAGGACTTGATTCAGAACTTGCATTTAATGGACCTTTACAAGTGCGTATGTGGACTGACCTAAAAAAGTGGTCTGATCAAGGTATTTTCCGTTACGGTGGTCCAGCAGGTGCATTAGATTCAACACCAATGTTTATGGCACAAAATTGTGCAATTTTTATGCAATCTTCAGGATCACATGCTGGGATTGTTTCTGAAGCGCAGTTTAATGTGGGGGTTGGAATGCTACCGTACTATAAGGATACAGAAGGAGCACCACAAAATTCAGTTATTGGGGGAGCTTCTATTTGGGCGTTTAAGGGACATACTCCAAAGGAATATGCAGGGGCAGCCGCTTTTCTTAAATTTCTTTCAAAAACAGAAAATCAAGCAAAATGGCATCAGGAAACAGGTTATCTCCCAACCACAAAAGCGACTTATGAATTGAGCAAAAAACAACATTTCTATGAAAAAACACCAGGTGCGGATATAGCTATCAAACAGATTAATCTTAATCCACCAACAGTTAACTCAAAAGGGATAAGATTTGGTAATTTACCACAAATTCGTGCCATTCTTGATCAAGAGTTGGAAGCTGTTCTTAGTGGTTCAAAAACGCCGAAAGATGGTTTAGATGAGACCGTTGAACGTGGAAATAAACTCTTGCGTGAATTTGAAAGATCTAATCATTAATTTCGTTTTATTGTTAAACATTAAAGACTCAACAAAAACGGTTGAGTCCTTTTTGTTTACTTTTTTAAAGTCTCTACATTTAAAGAGCCCTACGAATGCAAGAAAAACATGCATATTTTAAAAATAGTCTACTTTCTTACGGACTGCTTTTTCCTCAGCTTCTTGTGACTTTTTTGTTTTTCTTTTGGCCTGCTGCCCAAGCAATAAAATCATCTTTTGAGCGTGAAGACCCTTTTGGCTTTACAACAACCTTTATTGGTTTTGAGAATTATCTAACTGTTCTTTCTGATCCTACTTATCGGCAATCGCTTCTTACAACCGCAGTATTTTCCATCTCAGTTACTGTCGCTTCAATGACAATATCACTTCTCTTAGCTGTCTGTGTTGATCGTGTCATACGTGCAAAAAAGGCTTATACAATGCTTTTGCTCTGGCCCTATGCTGTTGCTCCAGTATTGGCAGGTATATTGTGGCTGTTTATCTTTCATCCCACCATCGGAATTATCCCTTTTCTTCTCGAGAAAATAGGGGTGCTATGGAATTATCGTATTAATGGCACTCAAGCAATGATTCTTATTGTCATTGCGGCTAGTTGGAAACAAATTTCTTACAATTTTCTCTTTTTTCTTACAGGTCTTCAGTCTGTTCCGCGTTCTCAAATAGAAGCAGCCGCCATTGATGGTGCTGGTCCCTTTAAACGATTTTGGACAGTGGTTTTCCCGCAAATTTCACCAACGACGTTTTTCCTTCTTATTGTCAATGTCAATTATGTTATGTTTGATACTTTTGGTATTATTGATAATACAACTTCTGGAGGTCCTGCGCGTGCAACGAGCATCCTCGTCTATAAAGTATATGACGATGGCTTTAGAAATCAAATAATCGGTGCATCAGCAGCACAATCAACAATATTGATGTTGATGGTTATTGTCTTAACGTTTATCCAGTTTCGCTGGATTGAGCGCCGTGTACAATATTAGGAAACAAATTATGGTTGAAAATCGCCCTGTTTTGAAATTTCTAACCCATATTATTCTCATTGTTGGTATTATCATTATTTGCTTTCCAGTTTATGTTGCTATCATTGCATCAACTCATAGTTCAGCAGCATTTAACTCAGGAACACTTCCTCTTTTGCCTGGGAAATATGCTCTGGAAAATTATAAAACAATCTTTGGTGATGGCCTTGCACAGCTGGGTTTGCCCAACCTCTGGCCACTCTTAATGAATTCATTCATTATGGCTCTTGGGATTAGCGTTGGAAAAATTATTATTTCACTTTTGTCTGCTTATGCAATTATTTACATGCGCTTTCCCTTCCGAAAAACTGCTTTTGTTCTTATTTTTGTTACATTGATGCTCCCTGTCGAAGTTCGTATTCTTCCAACCTATGAGATTGTTGCAAAATTGGGGATGGTTAACACCTATAGTGGAATGATTATTCCACTTATTGCATCTGCAACCGCTACATTTTTATTTCGCCAGTTTTTTTTGACTGTTCCAGATGAACTCTTAGAGGCGGCACGTGTTGATGGTGCAGGTCCAGTTAAATTTTTTAAGGATATTCTTCTTCCTCTTAGTAAAAGCAATATCGCTGCTTTATTTATCATTATGTTCATTTATGGATGGATACAATATCTCTGGCCTCTTATCATCACAACGGATCAAAATCATCGAACGATCCTTATTATTTTAAAACAGCTTATTGTCGAATCACTTCAACATGATCCTCAATGGAATATACTCATGGCAGTATCGGTTGTTGCCATGGTTCCTCCTGTTCTTGTTGTTATCTTCATGCAGCGGCTTTTTATCAAAGGCCTTATTGAAACGGAGAAGTAATTGTGGCCATAATCCAGTTATCAAATATAAGAAAACAGTATGACAACGGCATTCTGGTCATTGATGATTTAAACTTAACTGTTGCCGATAAAGAACTTCTTGTTCTTGTCGGTCCTTCAGGGTGCGGAAAATCGACCTTATTACGTATTATAGCAGGACTTGAACAAGTTACCTCAGGTGAATTATGCATTGATAACGAATGTATCAATGATCGTGAACCAGCTGATCGTGATATCGCTATGGTTTTTCAAAATTATGCCCTTTATCCCCATATGACAGTTCGTGGAAATTTAGAATATGGTCTTAAAAATCGTAAAACTCCTAAAGAAGAAATTAAAAAACGTATCGCACATGCTGCAAAGCTTTTGGAGATAGAACCATTTCTTGATCGTAAACCACGACAATTATCAGGAGGACAACGTCAGCGTGTTGCAATGGGGCGTGTGATTGTACGTCAACCCCGTGTTTTTCTCTTTGATGAACCTCTTTCAAATCTTGATGCAAAATTACGGGCGCAAATGTGTATTGAAATAAAAACACTACAGCGTTCATTAGGAACAACGAGCCTCTATGTTACCCATGATCAACTAGAAGCTATGACATTAGCTGATAGAATAGTCGTTTTGAATAAAGGAGCTATCGAGCAAATTGGAACACCAATGGAAATTTACGATACTCCAGCAACAACATTTGTTGCTGATTTTATTGGTTCTCCTCCTATGAATTTTCTTGATCGCTATGTCTTAGAACAACATTTAGGGCATTCATTTTCTTATGGTGAAGAAACTGATCTTTTAGCATTCAGACCTGAAATAATCTTATTGGGCGAACATCCAGATAAAGGGCCTGTCTTTCACACAAAAATTGAGCTTATCAAGCTTATTGGAACAGGTTGCCATGTTTTAACGCGTTGGAATGGTATCATCTTTACGATTGAAATAAAAGAACGCTTGACACACGACTATGGTCAAAAACTAAGTTTCACTGTTGCTCATCAGAATTTTCATACTTTTAATAAAAACACAGGAAAGCGCACAAATAATAAGTAAGCATTAATTGATGTGATACGACTCTCTTTTATGCTGCGTCATGATAATGGTGTGTTTTGACTTTCTCGATTACATTCACAAAATCAGAGTATAATTGATGAGATTAAAAATAAAATTTTAAATGGTAAAGGCCCATTGTCACATGATGTTGAGAATATTCGAAACACTCATATAATGAAATCTTGCACTTTTATGGTATATAAGAAGAATATAATTTTCAAACATCAAACATAATAAAGTTCTTTTCATTGTAGAAAAACATCAAGAGATAATAACCATTTATTAACCATATTTCTTCTCATTTAGAAAGGTACTTTATCAATAAAAAACAATCTATTATTATCTATTTCCTGATGTAATAATTTATGTATCTTATAAAGAATGAATAAGAAAAATAGAGAGAGAAAATTATTCATAGATGATGGCACTATGCACCTTATATCTTAACTTTGATCCATTTTAGCATCTATAGGGTATAAATTTTTTCTGTAAAATCAACTTTGTTTTATATCATTGTCACCAATCATGAGGATTGAGTATCATTGGTAACATAATCATAGATCTATGATTTTATGAATTTTTTCTTCTCTCTTTCGTAGAAGATTTTTTAAGGTTTCGTGATAGCATCAATGATGGTATTTACATTATGTTCCATCATATCGAGATAAGTTGCTGCAGGGCCATTTTTGTTTGACAATGCATCAGAATAAAGTGTTCCACCAATTGTTAAACCTGTTTCTTTTGCAATCTGTTTTATGAGACGGGGATTAGAGATGTTTTCAACGAATAGGGCAGTTGCTTTATTCGCTTTAATTTGTTTTATAAGTTTAGCAACATCGGCTGCGGTTGCTTCAGTTTCTGTTGAAGCACTTTGAGGGGCAAGGATAGTAAAACCATATTCCTTGGCAAAATAGCCAAAGGCATCATGAGATGTGATAATGATACGTTTATCTTTAGGAATGGTAGCAATTTTTGTTTTCAGGGTATCTTGTGCTATTTTAAGTTTTTGGATGTAGGTTTCGGCATTTTTTTTGTAGCTGGTACAGGATTGTGGATCGATTTTACAAAAAGCAGCAGCGATATTCTTCACATAGATTTTGACATTGGGAATTGTTTGCCAAGCGTGTGGATCAATAACGCTGTGGTGGTGATGGGCATTATGTTCTTGATTTTTCATTTTGAGGGAGGGAATGTTAGCGCTAACTTCGACAAGAAGTGCTTTTGTACCACTTGCTGTAATGAGGCGATCAATAAATCCTTCTAAATGAAGCCCGTTGATGAAAATAATTTGAGCATTTCTAAGAGCCTGAGCATCATGGGGGGTAGGTTCATAAGTGTGGGTATTCGCATTGGGACCTACAAAAGTGGTCATAGAGATATGGTTGTCTCCTACATTTTTTACGAGATCTGCAAGAATAGAAAAGCTCGCAACAACTTTGATTTTATTGTGTGCAGAAGCAGAAAATGGAGAAAGGGCAAGCAATAAAGCTCCAAGAAGAACAAATTTTTGAGCAAACTTAGGCACATTTTTTTCCTTAAAGTGAGGAGGTATAAAAGAGGTGGGGAAACCATGTTACAATAAAGCCACGTGGACTTATCAAACAGGAAACAAGATAAATAAATCCTGCGGCAATGATGATAGCAGGGCCGGAGGGAAGTGAAAGATGAAAAGAAAGCAGGAGACCACATACGCTAGAAATGATTCCAAAAAGAGTGGAAAGCGCGCAAATAGGGCCTAGCCGTGAAAACCAAAAACGGGCTGTAATGGCTGGAATCATCATAATACCAACGGAAAGTAATGTTCCTAGTGATTGAAAGCCTCCAACCAGATTCAGCACCACAAGTCCAAGCAATGAAATATGAATATATTTACTCAATGGAGAGAGTGATTTAAAAAAGAGGGGGTCAAAGCTTTCTAAAACGAGTGCACGCCAAAAAATACAAAGGCTGCAGAGTGTAATCAGCATTATAGTAGTGATTAACCAAAGGGCTTGTGCATCAAGTGCAAGAACCGATCCGAATAAGAGATGAAGCAGCTCAATTGTTGAGTCTTTCAGTGAGATAATAATAACACCTGCCGCGAGTGCAATAAGATAAAAGACGGTCATGGATGCATCTTCTTTCTGAAAGCTGTTTCGTGAAATCAAAATGGTTGCTAAAGCAACAATAAGACCAGCGAAGATACCACCAAGTGTCATAGATATGAGGGAAAAACCACAAATCAGAAAAGCAATTGCAACACCAGGAAGAATGGCATGAGAGATAGCATCTCCTGTCAAGCTCATTCCACGGAGCATCAAAAATACACCAACAGGACAAGCGCTAATAGACAGAAAAATAGAACCGATAAGGGCGTTTTGCATAAATTGGAAATCAACAAAGGGGGCAAGAAAAAATGTATACACGTCTTATAACCTAAGAAAGAGAGGATCATTGATGAGAAGATTTTGTTTTTGTGCGCTAATAGGAAAAGAATTGGATGTGAGAGGTGGCATAACGTGATGAAGGGTGTTGTTTAAAAACTGTGTTGTTTCTCCATAAAAGGCGTTTTGTTGATCAATTTGAATCATTTGGGGGAAAAATTCTTGCACGATGAGAGGGTTATGGAGTGCTGTGAGAATTGTGCGTCCTTGCTGTTGCCAGTATGTGATCAGAGCAAGGAGGTCTTTTTGGGTATTATGATCTACACCATTGAAAGGTTCATCAAGTAAAATAATATTGGCATCTTGTACAATGATACGTGCAAAAAGAGCGCGTTGTAATTGCCCGCCTGATAATGTTTCAAGCGAACGGGGTGCGAGTTCTGTAAGCCCAACCATTTTAAGAGCATTTTGAATCTTAGAATCATAAGGGCGCTGATTCTTCCATAATCCACAAAAAGACCACAGTCCTGTTTTTACAAGCGTTTTCACATCAATTGGAAATGTTTTATCCACATCACATTGCTGAGCAAGATAAGCAATGCGGCTTTTTTTTGGTTTTGTAATTTTTCCTTTAAGAGGTTTAATCAATCCGGCGATGGCTTTTAGCAGTGTCGATTTTCCAGCGCCATTATCACCTGTTATTGCAACCAATGAACCAGCTTTTAACTTTGCTGAAAAGTTCTTTATTGCTATTCTATTCCTATAGCCTAATGTTGTCTTATTGAAGTGCAGATCCATATTTTTTACCATCGTTGCTTATTATTTTGGAAACTATGTAATAATATAACGTTTGTCAACAAAATGTTATATTATTACATAGTTTTAAGTACTGAAAATTTTAGTGGGAAGATCGTGGAAAATTAAAAATAATAATTGAATTCACCTTGACGAAAGAAAGAGAGTATATACTATATATAGTATCAAAATGATTGGTGATTCTAAATAAGCACAAGAGAGGGTGTTAGTGTGTTTCGTTTGGTATCTAAGTTATTTCCATTATTGTAAAGAGTTTATTGGCCAAAGGTATAGCAGTATTTTTACTGAAGGGTCTCTTTTGGAAGGATTTCCTTTCGTTTTTGTAATTGATTTTTGCCGTAAAAGAGCAAACAGAGCTCTTGAAAAACGGTAGTTTAGAACATTAGTTTTTTAGACAGCAGGAGGGAATTGTAATGCAAGCAAAAGATTGTTTTATAACTAGGGGGCTTTGCCATTTAAGTTGTAGAATAATCGCTTATTCTCATCATAGTTTTTGAAGTTATTTGATGAGGAACTCTGTTATGTTCAGGAAGCTGTGTATTATTTGAAAATAACCACATGTTTTGCGTACAATTTCTATTTTTTGTTATTCTTGAGTACCTATAAAATTATTAGATTGACCTTTCAGGGTTGATTGTTTGGAATTGTGAAAGTTGAAGAAAATGTCGATCACTATTTATAGCAAACCATCTTGTGTCCAATGTGATGCTACACGCCGCGCTTTTGATGCAAAAGGCATTCATTATCGTGTTGTTGATATTTCTTGTGATGAACAAGCATACAGTTTTGTTCAATCTCTGGGGTATCGTCAGGTTCCTGTCGTTGTTTGTGGTGAAAATCATTGGTCTGGTTTTAGACCAGATATGATTAGTGGTCTTTGTGCTTAATGGGGCTTATTGTTTATTATTCGAGTGCAACGGGTAATACAGAACATTTTGTCTCGCAGCTTGGGCAACGACTCTTCAAAATTGATAAAAGAAAGCCTTCTGCATTGGTTGGTGAACCTTATGTATTGGTTGTTCCTACATATGCAGATGGTGAAGGAAGAGGGGCCGTGCCGAAAGCCGTTGTCCAGTTTCTTAATGAAGCTGAGAACCGCAAATTAATTCGTGGTGTTATTGGCGGTGGGAATCGTAATTTTGGTCGCTATTATAATCTAGCAAGTAAAATTATTGCTGAAAAATGTTGTGTACCTTGCCTTTATCGTTTTGAGCTGCGTGGAACTGATGAAGACGTTATTTATGTAAAAAAGGGATTGGAAAGATTTTGGAAACAATTGGTATAGGACAATCGCAGAAATCGGATCAGATTACTGATTATCATGCGTTGAATGCGATGCTTAATCTTTATGATGAAAATGGTCATATTCAATTTGATATGGATCGGCTTGCTGCGCGGCAATATTTTCTTCAGCATGTTAATCAAAATACAGTTTTTTTTCATAACCTGAAGGAAAAAATAGATTACTTAATAGAAGAAGGTTATTATGAAAAAGCTTTATTTGAGCTTTATGATTTTTCTTTTATTAAAAAGCTTTTTAAACGTGCTTATGCATTTAAGTTTCGTTTTCCTACCTTTTTAGGCGCATTTAAGTATTATACCAGCTATACACTGAAGACTTTTGATGGGAAACGTTATCTTGAACGGTATGAAGATCGCGTCTGTCTTGTAGCTTTATATTTGGCACAAGGGAATAAAGCTCTTGCTGAAAGTTTTGTGGATGAAATTATTACAGGACGGTTTCAACCGGCAACACCGACATTTTTAAATGCTGGGAAAAAACAACGAGGTGAATTGGTTTCGTGTTTTTTGCTACGTGTTGAAGATAATATGGAATCGATAGGTCGTTCGGTTAATTCGGCCTTGCAGCTTTCAAAACGTGGTGGAGGTGTAGCGCTTTGTTTAACGAATTTGCGGGAAGCAGGGGCGCCAATTAAGCAAATAGAAAATCAGTCCTCAGGTGTTTTACCGGTGATGAAACTCTTAGAAGATTCTTTTTCTTACGCCAATCAGCTTGGGGCACGACAGGGGGCTGGAGCTGTTTATTTGCATGCTCATCATTTAGATATTATGAAGTTTTTGGATACAAAGCGTGAAAATGCTGATGAAAAAGTTAGAATTAAAACGCTTTCGCTTGGTGTCGTTATTCCTGATATTACTTTTGAGCTTGCACGGAATAATGAGGATATGTATCTCTTCTCATCGTATGACATCGAGCGTGTGACAGGTAAGCCCTTTAGCGATATTTCTTTAACGGAGCATTATCGTTCTTTTGTTGATAATGCAAAGATTCGTAAAAAGAAAATAAGTGCACGCGTTTTTTTCCAGACATTAGCGGAAATTCAATTTGAGTCGGGTTATCCCTATATTTTATTTGAGGATACTGCTAATCGATCGAATCCGATAGCTGGGCGCATAAGTATGAGCAATTTATGTTCAGAAATTTTGCAGGTGAGTGAGGCGAGTGAACTGGAGACAGATTTAACTTATCGCACGATTGGAAGTGATATATCCTGTAATCTTGGATCCATGAATATTGCCAAAGCAATGGAAAGTCCTGATTTTGGACAGACCGTGGAATCTGCTGTTCGCGCTCTGACTGCTGTTTCGGATATGAGCAATATTGATTGTGTGCCTTCCATTGCGAAAGGCAATGCTGAAAGTCATGCGATTGGTTTGGGACAAATGAATTTGCATGGGTTTCTAGCGCGTGAGCAGATCTATTATGGGTCTCCAGAAGCGATTGATTTTACCAATATCTATTTTTATATTGTGACATATCACGCCATACGTGCTTCCAATTTAATTGCGCACGAACGTCAAGAAATGTTTGCAGGGTTTGAAAAATCAGCTTATGCAGATGGACGTTTTTTCGAGAAATATATTGAAAAAGAATGGAAACCGCAATTTGCGCTTGTGCAAGAGCTTTTTGCACGGAATAATATTGTTATTCCAGATCAAAAGGATTGGCAGGAACTCAAAAAATTAGTTATTGAGTACGGGCTTTATAATCGCAATCTACAGGCAGTTCCACCTACGGGATCTATTTCCTATATTAATCATGCCACTTCCTCCATTCATCCAATTGCTTCAAAAATCGAAATTCGCAAAGAGGGAAAAATTGGGCGCGTTTATTATCCTGCTCCTTATATGGATAATACGAATTTGAATTTTTACCAAGATGCTTATGAGATTGGCCCTGAAAAAATTATAGATACCTATGCTGCGGCAACACAGCATGTTGATCAAGGTCTTTCATTAACATTATTTTTTCCTGATACAGCGACCACACGTGATATTAACCGCGCACAAATTTATGCTTGGAAAAAGGGTATCAAAAGTATTTACTATGTACGATTACGGCAAGTAGCATTAAGTGGAACAGAAGTTGATGGCTGTGTTTCGTGCAGTTTATAGGAGATCATCATATGACAAAGATTACAACCAAAAATCCTGTTGTGTGCGCTGTTAATTGGAATAGATTACATGATGAGAAAGATCTTGAAGTATGGAACCGCTTAACTGGGAATTTTTGGTTACCTGAGAAGGTTCCACTTTCCAATGACATTCCCTCATGGTCAAGCTTAACGGATGAAGAACGCAAGCTAACGATTCGTGTTTTTACAGGACTAACGCTTCTTGATACAATTCAAAACACTGTAGGAGCCATTTCGCTTCTGGCTGATGCGATAACAGAGCATGAGGAGGCAGTTTTGACGAATATTGCCTTCATGGAAGCGGTTCATGCACGTTCTTATTCCTCTATTTTTTCAACCCTTTGTTCGACGGTAGAAGTTGATGATGCGTTTAGATGGTCAGAAGAAAATATTCATTTGCAGAAAAAGGCTAGATTAGTACTTGAGCGTTATGAAGCAAATGATCCACTTAAGAAAAAAATTGCTTCGACTTTGCTGGAAAGCTTTTTATTTTATTCTGGTTTTTATTTGCCCATGTATTGGGCCAGTCGCGCTAAGTTAACCAATACAGCAGATCTCATTCGACTGATCATTCGTGATGAAGCGGTCCATGGTTATTATATAGGTTATAAATTCCAATTGGGCTTTGCAAAGCTTGATGAAGCCAAAAGACAAGAAATTAAAAATTTTGCTTTTAACCTGCTCTTTGATCTTTATAACATCGAGTGCAAATATACTGAAGATCTTTATGATGCGCTTGGATTGACAGAAGATGTTAAAATTTTTCTTCATTATAACGCTAACAAGGCTTTAATGAATTTAGGTTTTGAAGCTCTTTTCCCCCCTGAGGTTTGTCGTGTTAATCCCGCTATTTTGGCAGCTTTATCACCAAACTCTGACGAAAATCATGACTTTTTTTCAGGGGCAGGTTCTTCTTATGTCATTGGCAAGGCGGTTGCTACCACGGATGATGATTGGGAATTTTAATGTTTGCATGCAAATAGAAGTGCGCGGGGTATTCCACTGAGGTCTTTGCGCATTTCTAAACATTGGAAGCCATTTGTTTCAAACAAATTGCAAACTTCTTTTTCTTGAGAGTAACCAATTTCAACAGCGATAGTGCCGTTTTCTTTTAAGTAGTTGGCTGCTTCATGGGCGAGTTTTCGATAAAAATCAAGACCATCTTTTCCACCGATAAGAGCGCGCAATGGGTCATGTAAGCGCACTTCTTTTGCAAGTTTTTTGATATCTTTTGCGGGAATATAAGGTGGATTGGAAACAATAAAATCAAAGCGATCTGTGACAGAATCAAACCAATCGCTAAGAAGAGGTGTGAAGCGATGTATTACTTCAGCATTTTTTGCATTTTTTGTCGCTGTTTTAAGGGCATCTTCAGAAATATCGACAGCGACTGCATAGGATTGTGGAATTTGTTTAAGAATGGCAATGGCAATGGCGCCACTTCCTGTCCCCATATCAAGGAGTGTTATTTTTCTCGAATTTTCGACATATTTTTTGAGGAAAGGGAGAACAAGATCTATCAACGTTTCTGTATCAGGACGGGGTTCTAACGTCTCTTGAGATAAAGCGAAGGATATGCCATAAAATTCTCGTTCTCCTATAATACGGTAGACGGGTTCACCTGCAATCCGCCGTTGGACAGCCTGTTCTATTTGTGTAATGTGCTCAGAAGATAGAGGTATATCTGGTTGAGAAATTCTTTCAGCAGCATTTATTCCTGTTATCCATTCAATGAGTATTTTCGCATCGAGATTGGCTTCAGCAATTCCTTTCGTGCGCAATTTTTCTTGAGTTTGTTGGATGACATTTTTGAAAGAATATTTGTTCAATTATTGTCCATTTCCATCAGGAGTGCTGTTTGGTGATCTGAGATGAGTGCATGAAGAAGCTCATCAAGATCTCCCTCTAGAATGCGATCAAGCTTATACAAGGTTAGATTAATACGGTGATCCGTGACGCGTCCTTGTGGAAAATTATAGGTACGAATACGTTCTGAGCGATCACCAGAACCAACTTGGCTTTTACGAGAAGCTGAACGTTCACTTTCCGCTTTTTGTCGTTCGATATCGAATAAGCGTGCCCGTAAAATTTGAAGGGCTCGTGCTCGGTTTTGATGTTGTGATTTTTCTGCTTGTACGACCATAATTCCTGTTGGAATATGCGTGATACGAACAGCTGAATCCGTTGTATTAACATGCTGTCCTCCTGCTCCAGATGCACGCATTGTGTCGATACGAATATCTTCAGGACGAATATCAATATCAATATCTTCAGCTTCTGGAAGCACAGCAACGGTAGCAGCAGATGTATGGATACGTCCACCTGTCTCTGTTTCAGGGATGCGTTGCACACGATGAACCCCTGATTCATATTTCAATTTAGAAAAGACACCTTTTCCTGAAATGGTAGCAATAATCTCTTTATATCCGCCAACTTCCCCCTCACTGAGTGAAATAACTTCTACTTTCCAATTGTGAGCATGGGCATAACGTTCATACATGCGGAAAAGATCACCGGAAAAAAGTGCTGCTTCTGAGCCACCCGTTCCTGCTCGAATTTCAACAATAGCGTTTTTTTCATCAGCAACATCTTTAGGCAAAAGCAGAATCTGGAGTTCTTTTTCAAATTGCTCTACTTTTTTATATAACGATGGTAGCTCTTCCTGGGCAAGATTACGCATCTCTATATCTGTTTGTTTATCGTTAATAATCGTTTCTAATTCTGTAATCTCTTCGTAAAGAGCATTTAATGCGCGTATAGAGGTAATAACGGGTTGTAGTTCTGCATATTCAGAAGCTAATTTGACATATGTTTCAGCATTTGGATTCGTCGTCATTTGGCTTTCAATTATTTCAAAGCGCTTTTCAAGCTGTCTCATACGATCTTGTGGCAAAGAAACCATGATAATATTGGCCTAATTTTTCATAATACAATTTTTATAATATTTTGTTGCAATGATTTTTTGTTATAATATTGGCAATGAATTACTGTATAGCATCATACAAAGAGGGGTAATAAAGCAATTCTTTTTTTTGCCAATGAAAACTATTATATTTTAAAGGTAAATTTTTATAAAATTTGATTTGCCTAAGGTATTTTATCTAATGATATATGATTACTTTTTTAAGAGTTTTTTTTTCCGTAAAGTTCAAGGCGGTGATGAATAATATCATAGCCAAGAGATTTTGCAATTTCCTCTTGCAGCTTTTCAATAACATCAGAATGAAACTCGATAACTTGTCCTGTTTCTATATCAATGAGATGATCATGATGTTGCCCATCTGCTTGCTCAAAACGAGATGGACCACCACTAAAGCTATGGCGATGAATTGTTCCATTTCCTTCTAATATTTTCATGGTTCGATAAACAGTTGAGAGTGAAATATTCGAATCTATTTTGTTTGCACGCTGAAAAATTTCAAATGCATTAGGATGATCATTTGTATCAGTCAAAATATCAAGAATAACTCGTCGTTGACGTGTTACTCTTAAACCAGCTGTGCGCAATTCTTGCTCATAATTTCGCTTTTTATTCATTTGCATAGTTTGCTTTTCAAACAAAGGCTCCATGACAGTGTTTGTATTTTTTCTCTGAACCGCAAGGACAACGCTCATTACGTCCAACTTTTCCCCATGTGGTTATATCGTTAGGGTCACGATCTTGTGGATTAACAAATCTATTTTCTTGTGATCGTGCCCATAAGGTGGGAGCATTTTCTTGACTTTGATCATTAAAGACAGAAGAAGCAGCATCAGTTTGCTCAGGCATGGCCGGTTCTGTGGGGTGTTGAATGATTTCAAAGCGCATAAGCTTAGAAGTGACAATTCGGCGCAAATTTCTCAACATACTTTGAAAGAGTTCAAATGATTCTGTCTTATATTCATTGAGCGGATCCCGCTGCGCATAACCACGAAAACCAACAACAGAACGCAAATGGTCTAAACTCACCAGATGTTCACGCCATAACGTATCAATAGTTTCGAGCAATACTGCTTTGTGAAAATAAGCCATAACTTCTGGAGAATATCGTTCAGTACGCTCATTTTCAAGTTTTGTAACAGCATCTGATACACGCTCTAGAATTTGCTCCTCGGCAATTCCATCTTCTTTTGCCCATTCTTCCACTGGAAGCTCAAGATTAAAGAGTTGTTGAAGCTCTTCTTCAAGAGTTTTTGCATCCCATTTTTCAGAATATGTCCCTGATGGAATATAAGCCTCTACGAGATCCTCTACGACTTCATTGCGCATTTCAAGGATCATTTCTGATAAATCATCTGCGTTCATGACCTCCATACGCTGTTCAAAAATAACCTTGCGTTGATCATTCATGACATCATCATATTTTAGCAGATTTTTACGAATTTCAAAGTTTCGTGCTTCAACCTTTTTTTGTGCTTTTTCAAGGGCTTTATTAATCCATGGATGGATAATAGCTTCATTTTCTTTCAATCCAAGTTTTTGCAGCATACCATCCATACGGTTAGAGCCAAAGATACGCATAAGATCATCTTGAAGAGAGAGAAAGAATTTTGAGCGACCAGGATCGCCTTGGCGACCAGAACGTCCACGAAGCTGGTTATCAATACGACGGCTTTCATGACGTTCAGTAGCGATAACGTAAAGCCCTCCAGCCGCTAAAGCTTTTTCTTTAAGCTTCTGAACATCTCTTTTTATTTCTTCAATTTTAGCTGTCCGCTCTGGATCTTCCGGGATATCCTGTAACTCTTGTCGGATGCGCATTTCAACATTACCACCAAGCTGTATATCCGTACCGCGTCCTGCCATGTTGGTTGCAATGGTGAGAGCTCTAGGAACTCCTGCTTGCGCAATGATATATGCTTCTTGTTCGTGATAGCGAGCATTTAAGACTCTAAAATCGGTAATGCCTTCTTTTCGCAAACGCTCTGCCAATTGTTCTGACTTTTCAATAGAGGTTGTTCCAACAAGAATAGGCTGTTCTTTTTCATGAGCTTGACGGATATCACGCACAATTGCCCGATATTTCTCTTCTGCTGTTCGATAAATCTCATCATCTTCATCAATACGTTGTATTGGCAAATTTGTAGGGACTTCGACAACGTCAAGACCATAAATATTTCTGAATTCTTCGGCTTCTGTTGTTGCAGTTCCAGTCATGCCAGATAATTTTCTATACATACGGAAGTAATTTTGGAAAGTGATGGAAGCAAGTGTCTGGTTTTCTGGTTGAATAGCAACATGCTCTTTAGCTTCTAACGCTTGATGAAGTCCTTCAGAATAACGCCGCCCAGGCATCATTCGCCCTGTAAATTCGTCAATAATAACGATTTCATCATTGCGAACAATATAATCTTTATCGCGAGCAAACAGTTTATGAGCTTTTAGAGCATTATTGACATGATGAACGATAGCGACATTTTCTATGTCATAAAGACTCTCACCTTTAAGATGTCCAGCTTGTTCGAGCATTTTTTCAATTTTTTCAGTACCAACTTCGGTAAAGGTCGTTGTTTTTTGTTTTTCGTCTATTTCATAGTCTTCTGGAGTTAAGGCAGGAATAAATGTATCAATAAGGTTATAGAAGTCAGTACGATCTTCTAGAGGACCAGAAATAATAAGGGGGGTACGGGCTTCATCAATAAGAATCGAATCAACTTCATCAACAATTGCGTAATGATGTCCACGTTGGACCATTTGACTATGATCGAAGGCCATATTATCACGCAAATAATCAA
The DNA here is from genome assembly GCF_042197165.1 of Bartonella sp. AA23NXGY. Taxonomy (NCBI): domain Bacteria; kingdom Pseudomonadati; phylum Pseudomonadota; class Alphaproteobacteria; order Hyphomicrobiales; family Bartonellaceae; genus Bartonella; species Bartonella sp. AA23NXGY. Next base: position 54,432 of record NZ_JBHIRO010000007.1, read on the forward strand.
AACCTAGTTCATTATTTGTGGCATAGGTGATGTCGCATGCATAGGCCTCTCGGCGGGCATCACTATCAAGATCATGAAGAATCACGCCTGTTGTAAGCCCTAGAAAACTAAAAATTTTCCCCATTGTTTCAGCATCACGACTGGCGAGATAATCGTTTACTGTCACAACATGAACGCCTTTACCTTCCAATGCATTGAGATAAATTGGTAGAGTTGCCATTAATGTTTTACCTTCACCAGTACGCATTTCAGCTATGCCGCAGTCGTGAAGGACCATTCCACCAATAAGTTGCACGTCAAAAGGACGCATGTCATAAACACGTTTTGCGGCTTCACGAACAGTCGCGAAAGCTTCTGGTAAGAGCAAATCAACACTCTCACCTTCACTAAGACGTTTACGAAAGGCATCTGTTTTTTGGCAAAGCTGCTCATCACTTAATTTTACGAATTGTTCTTCCAAAGCATTAATTTGTGCAACTTTTTGGCGGAGTGCTTTGAGATGTCGCTCATGAGCTGAACCAAAAAACTTACGGGCAAAAACACCTAAACTGACCATCTCTGGCCCTTTCTTTTAATTGTTGTCACTCTTGTTGGGTAATTCATACGCTCTCCCCATACTCTACATTTTCTTCAAATTATCTGATATCATTAGTGACATCATGAAATGCAGATGGTACCATTATACTTGCTGGTGTGCAATTTTTCACTCTAATTGTAAAGTAGAGATAAGAGGCTAAGCGCTTTATGTCAACTTTAAGTATGCTATTTAACTGATACAATACAAAGTAATTTAAGATACAATATGTCATTTTTCTCTATTATCATGTTTTTCATCTGCATTAGATAGGATTGGAGAAACTGAGATAAAAGGATAATTTTATACTTTTTTTAAATAAAATTACTAATTTATTTCTCTATGTTTAAAGATTAAAGTGTTATGGTAAAGAAAATTGGAATCTTGAACCTGCCTTCATTTTTAAGGAGTATATTTATGAAATTTAACTTTATCACGCTTTTTTTAGCATCAACTTTATTGGCAAGTACAAGTTTAGGGGTGAGTGCTCAAGAAGGTTTGAATTCATCGTCGAGTGATTTAAAGACTTTAGAGAAAGCTTCTGAAAAAGCCGTTTCTCCTTCTCATGTTATGGCGGTTATTGATGGGAAAAATATTACAGCAGGCCAATTGGATGATTTAGCGCTTGAAATAAATCCTAATTTAGCACGTTTTCCTGATGAACAACGCCGTATGATGGTTCTAAAAGCTTATTTAGATATGCAGGCCCTCGCAAAAGCAGCAAGAAGCAAAGGTCTTGATAAGACAGAAGCTTACGATAAACGTATGGCAGTCATGCGTGACAATGTTCTTCAACAGCTTTATTTTAAACAGGCGATTGTTGATAAAATATCGGATACTGATTTGGAAGCTCTTTATAAGCAAGAAGTTGCTGCTTTACCTAAAGAGGATGAGGTTAAAGCGCGTCATATTTTGGTCAAAACGAGAAAAGAAGCAGAAGCTATCATTAAGCATTTAAATAAAGGCGAAAATTTTGAAGAGATTGCAAAGAAAAGTTCAACAGATGGTTCTGCTGCCGTTGGGGGTGATCTTGGTTATTTTAGCCATGGTCAAATGGTCAAGCCTTTTGAAGATGCCGCATTTGGTTTGAAAGTTGGCGAATACACAAAACAACCCGTTGAAAGTCCTTTTGGTTGGCATATTATTAAATTAGAAGATCGTCGTGTAAAACAACCGCCTGCATTTGATGATGTTAAAGAGATGTTGCGGACACAGCTGATAAAAAAGCGCTATCAAGAACTGATTGTTGATTTGCGTAGCAAGATAGATGTGAAATACCCTGATCCTAATGTTACAAAAATCATGGAATCGCTTCATCAAAATGGGACGCTACTTCCCGATGAGACATCTGATGAAGAAGATACGGAATAGCTAGTAAAAATAAGTAGATAGCCTCTTTAATAGATAATTTTCTAGGTTAGTTTTGTTCAAAAAGCCTAGCAGTTTTCTATGAGAGGTTATTGATCTGCAATCATTTCATTTTTTTATAGAAAGCATATTGTGGTTTTGAAAATCTCTCCTTTGTCGCCTCAAAAGATCCAAGAGCTTTCTCCATTATCTGGTGTACGGATAGCAACAGCTGAAGCTGGGATTAAATATAAAGATCGTACAGATCTTCTTTTCATCATATTCGATAAGCCAGTGAGTGTGGCCGGTGTTTTTACCCGTTCAAAATGTCCATCTTCCCCTGTAGAGCATTGTCGTGCATCGCTTCCTCATGGGGTTGCGAGGGGTGTTGTTGTGAATTCTGGAAATGCAAACGCTTTTACAGGAAGCAAAGGAAAGCACACAACCGATGCAATTATTTGTGCAGCAGCGAACGCTTTAAAGGTTAGAGAAGATGAAATTTTTATAGCTTCTACGGGTGTTATTGGTGAGCCAATGGATGCATCGGGTATTGTCAATCTTTTACCAAGTATGACAGAGACAGCAGAAGAGGGAAATTGGTTGGAAGCTGCAAAAGCCATAATGACAACGGACACATTTCCAAAACTTGCGACCCGCACTTTTGACTGTGGGGGAGAGCGTGTTACCATTAATGGAATTGCAAAAGGTGCTGGTATGATTGCACCCGATATGGCGACAATGCTGTCATTTGTGGTTAGTGATGCTACCATTTCTTCGGATGCACTCCAATCCATGTTATCAGAGGCAGTTGAGGGTTCTTTCAATTCAATTACTGTTGATAGCGATACCTCAACTTCAGATACGCTTATGTTGTTTGCGACAGGAAAAGAACATTTTCCATGTCTTACAAGTAAATCTGATCCGCGTTATGGGGTTTTTGTGAAACAATTGAGTGCACTTCTGCATGAACTTGCACTACAAGTTGTTTGTGATGGTGAAGGTGCTCGTCATTTAATTGAGGTTAATGTGGTGGGTGCTACAACAAATAATGCAGCTAAAACTATTGCTTTATCAATTGCAAATTCACCGCTCGTAAAAACGGCTATTGCCGGTGAAGATGCGAATTGGGGGCGGGTCGTTATGGCAGTTGGGAAGGCCGGTGTTGAAGTCGATCGTGATCTATTGACGATTTGGTTTGGTGAGCATCGTGTGGCCGTGAATGGCGTACGAGATCCTGAGTATTGTGAAGAGACAATAGGTACTTATATGCAAGGTAAACACATCACGATTCGTGTTGATATCGGTTTGGGTAAGAGTACGGCGACGGTTTGGTCTTGCGATTTAACAAAAGAGTACGTTATGATCAATAGCGATTACAGAAGTTAATGGATGCACTTTATATTTAACAGTTTATTATTTTTCAGAGCAAATGGGGTATGTGAGCTCTTTTAGGAGCAGAGGGGATATGATAGAAAAGTCAGTTATCTTTATGTTCCCTATTGGGGAGTGATATGTGTATGAAAAGTTCCATTCTTCTTGTTGTTGCATGTGCACTGTTCGATCAGAATAATCGTGTTTTGCTTACACAGCGTCCTGAAGGAAAATCACTGGCTGGTTTATGGGAGTTCCCTGGTGGCAAGGTTGAGCAAGGTGAAACTCCGGAAGCATCATTAATTCGTGAACTAGAGGAAGAGCTTGGTATTTATGTTCAACCAAATAATTTACACCCTTTAACGTTTGCGAGCCATAGCTATAAAACATTTCATCTCTTAATGCCATTGTATCTTTGTGACCATTATGAGGGCGTTGCGCAAGGACGAGAAGGGCAAAATTTAGAATGGGTTTTTATTAATGATCTTGATAAATACCCTATGCCTGATGCTGATAAACCATTGGTTCAGGTATTGAAAAATCACCTTCTTTAATGTGTTATAAGGAGGAAATATTGCTTAAATTATAAATCAATATATTGAGTTATAATGATAATTTATAATTTTTTTATGTTGCATGGGGAAGTCCAGAGTCGTAAAAATTTTTCTCATTTCAAATCTGTTTTATGTTAAATTAATCAAAACCATTCTTTTGCACGTTCCAAGCGGGGAGATTCATGTGGATAAAATTATTTAAGAAAGAAATAAAATACGTGCTGAAAGAACACTCTCCAATAGCCAAGGGTTATCGCAACATTGAGAATTGGCAAAGTGTATAATGATGCCTTTGCACGCTTCATAAGCATAAAAATGGTGGTAGATAATGGATTTATACTTTTCGCGATTATTATTGAGAGATTGTCTTGGAGGCACCGAGAGATATTAGGAGTATTTATTTCATAAGATATCGATAATAGGAAAAATTTCAAAAAATGTTGCTTTTGATTAAGAGGGGCATATCCCTTACGTAATATAGAACGCCATTGTGTTGCATATTTGCGGGGTTGTTTAAAAGAGGCATCTCGCAATATTCCAAAGCCCATTTCGTGCCGGCACTCGTGAATGGTATAATGGTAAAGCTTTATAGGATAAAATCTATTGAGCGCCACTATCTTTACGCTTATGAAGGAGTAAGCTGGTTCCAATGTTAGTTACGATAGCTCTTGGTATTTGAGGGCATTCAGAAGGGATATTTTTCTTTTCGTAATCATTTTTACTTATACATCAATTCCGCTTGTGATGAACAGACAAGCGGCTTTGATTGATCCAATATAAAAACAGATTTGAAATAAAAAATCTTACGATATTTAGAATGCTTGACGCAGAGTGAATGATGGATAATTATCCTTATAAATCAATATATTGTAATAATAAAACATTCAATTAATTTTTTATAGGAGGCATGTATGAAGTTTCTTGAATTGGACGGCGTTTTGCGATGGGATATTGATTTTTTTTAGCGATACGCGTAATTGCTTTTTCCAAGGGCTCAATCATAACGTCCATAGAAAAACCATTTGCGTGAATAATATTTGCGTGATCAACCATAATAGCAACATGATCTTTCCAAAAAATTAAATCGCCTCGTTGAAGTTTATCAGTATCTGTAAGAGGACTGCCTATAGTTTCTTGCTGCATATTGGTGTCACGTAAAACTATTTGATCGGTCATCATCATAGAGAGCTGAATGAGTCCCGAACAATCAATTCCAAAACCGCTGACACCACCCCAAAGATAAGGTGTACGGATAAAGGTTTCTGCAACTGTGACATAATCTTCATATACGCGTCCAATGGGGCTGAGATGACTCGTAATGATTGCTGTTCCATTTTCAAGAATAGAATACATTGTGTCACGGACTTCAATTTCATCAACAACACTAACTTTGCTTCCCATAGATAAAGGGGATACTATTGGTCCACGTAAGTCAGCGTGTAAATATTTAAATGTACGTGGTACTGAAACCACATGCGTTTGTTTTATGGTTGATGTACAAAGAACTTTTGTATCAATATAACCAACATAACCATCTTTGAGTGATTGTCCCCACGACATTGTTTCCCCTTGTTCAAAAATGAGAAGTTCTTCTCCGAATAAGCATTCTGTTTGTCTTTCACTTTTTTTACTATTTTCTTTAAAAAGTCCAGCGACCACTGTATTAACACGTCTTTTTTCACCTTGAACAAAGCGCTGAGCTGTAATTTCTGTTTCAAGACGTTGATCTGCTAGATCATCTCTGAATGCATGAAGTCTTGGGTCTTTAGAGATCATCTTTTTGCTTTCCATTTTGTTATTTCTTACTTTTAAACAAACTCATGAAAGCTGTATTGGTAAGATTTTTATCCTCAAACAAAACTAAGAACACAATTTAAAACGATAGCAACTGTTCTTGAAATTGCAAAATTGTCCATTTTTGTGGATATTTGTGTCAAAATTCATTTTTTAAAAATATTATAAAGGGCACGAATAGTTTGTGCTGATCCACCAACAGGGTATCCTGGTTTTTCTTTTGGAATCCATCCATAAAGGTCAAAGTGCGCAAAATGTTCAGCTTTTTCAACAAAAGAATTAAGAAATAAAGCAGCTGTTATAGAACCAGCAAAGCTGTTTCCAGTTACATTGTTAAGATCAGCAATTGGTGATGATAACATCTCTTGGTAAGGTTTCCAAAGGGGCATTTGCCAAAGAGGATCAAAGACAGCGTGAGCAGATTCAGAAATTTGTTGTGCCCATATTGAATCATTACAATAAAATGCGGGAAGATCTGGTCCTAATGCTATACGCGCTGCCCCTGTTAAAGTAGCCATACAAAGCATGAATTGTGGACTTTCTTCATCACCATAGGCGAGTGCATCGGCAAGGACAAGGCGCCCTTCAGCATCTGTATTACCTACTTCAACACTTAAACCTTTACGACTTTTGAGAATATCACTTGGTCGGTAAGCATTCCCAGAAATTGCATTTTCTACAGCTGGAATCAAAACGCGTAAACGGAAAGGCAATTTTGCATCCATGATAAGTTTAGCCAATCCCAAAACGTTTGCTCCACCCCCCATATCTTTTTTCATAAGCAACATGTTATTGGCTGATTTAATATCGAGACCTCCAGTATCAAAAGTTACGCCTTTGCCCACCAACGTTATTTTAGGATGATGTTCTTGCCCCCAGAGTAACTCAATCAGTCGTGGTGCAGTGCTGCCTGCTCGTCCTACAGCATGAATCATCGGAAAGTTATGGATTAAGAGATCGTCTCCACAAATACTTTTGATATGAGCACCGTAGGTTTTTCCTAGTTTTCGAGCTTCTTTTTCGAGAGTATCAGGGTTCATATCATTGGCTGGAATATTAATGAGATCACGGACGAAAAAGACAGCTTCATAAATTCGTTGGAGCTCATTGAGATCAATCGCCTCATTGACATGGATAGATAATGATTTGAAAGAAGAATTTTGACGATAGCGATTAAATTGATAGCTACCAAATGCCAATCCAAGATAGGTATTTATTTCATCAGAGGTTGTACCTTCTAAATGCCATTGACCAGCAGGAAGCTTTTGAGCAAGCAGTCCTGTGATAAAAGGATCGTTACCATTGCCAATTCCAAATAAAACTTTTTTTAAATGCCCCGTTTCGTGAGGAATAAAGAGTATTTGTCCTGCTTTACCAGTAAAGTCATTAACTTTTATCCATGCTGTTGTTGACGCATCAAGTGATAAGTTGGCAAGAGTTCTTTGGTTTACCAATATGATAGGGCAACTGTTATCGATACGCGTTGAGGTAAAATGAATGTGGTGGTGCATAGTTATGAGATCCTTATAGCCGTCTAAGTGCGACATATTCGACCAAATGATTTTTTCCCTTTCGTAGAATGAGATTGGACCGTGGTCGTGTTGGCAATATATTTTCCTGTAAATTTTTTAAATTAATCGTTTGCCAAAGATCCTCAGCGATTTTTGAGGCTTCTTTTTCATTGAGGTGGGCATAACGATGAAAATAGGATTCAGGATTTTGAAAAGTTGTTTTACGCAAACGTTTAAAGCGCTCCAAATACCAGTGACGAATGACTTCTGTTTCGGCATCGACATAGATTGAAAAATCAAAAAAATCTGATACGAAAGGAATAGCTTTTCCATCTTTAGGAAGATCACTGACTTGTAATACATTAATACCTTCAACAATTAAAATATCAGGACGATCAATGGTAATTGTCTGATTTTCTAGAACATCATAGGTCATATGTGAGTAAAGTGGGGCACGAACATTTCCGATACCTGCTTTTATAGCCGAAAGAAAGCACAGCAGTTTTTTAATGTCATAGGAATCAGGAAATCCTTTACGATTCATACGATTTTTTTGCTGTAAGATTGCGTTAGGATAGAGAAAACCATCCGTTGTGATTAGATCAACTTTAAGGCTAGATGTCCATCTTTTCAACAGTTCTTGAAGAATGCGAGCCGTGGTTGATTTTCCTACAGCTACAGAACCAGCAATTCCAATAATAAAGGGCGTTTTTCTACTCTCTTCTTGATGGAGAAACTGCTGACGTTTGTGAAAAAGTTCCTGTACTGCTTCAACATGGCATGATAACAGACGCGATAAAGAAAGATAAATGCGTTGGACTTCTTTAAGATCGATAGGATCATCAATAGAGCGTAAACGCTTAATTTCATCAAAAGTCAAAGTAAGAGGTGTGTCTTCACGAAACTCTGACCATTCTTGTGCAGTAAAAACACGATAGGGTGAATATCGGTCAGAAACGGATTTGACCAGATTATCTTTCTGATTAATTTTTTGTATAGTCGTATCAATCATTTGTATTTGTCGAGATTTTCTTGCAGCAGCAATTGATTAAGAGTAGACAGATGAGCGGCTTTATTTTCAAATAAATTTTGTTTTGCATGCTCTCTTCTTTTAAGATAATGGATCATTTTTCATTAACTTATAGTCCAGTCATTCCAGTTTGCACGGATTTGTGCTAATGAGTGCCCTTGCGCCAAAAAAGTCCATAAAAGTAGACGCGCTTTTACGGCTGATAAATAACCAGACATGAGAGCACCAGAAGCAATCATATCGATTTCGGAGCCTTTATAGCCATAAGTTATACGAGTTGTTGAGCCATTACAACAACGACTAGCAATAATGATTGGTATTTTTTGTGCATATTGTTGTACAAGGTCTGCTTCTTGAAAACTACAGTGCCCCGCACCAAAACCAGCAATAACAACTCCAGCATAATACCCACTTTCAAGGCATAGTTTCATTAATTGTGCACCAGATGATAAAGAGGAATAGAGGAGTGCAATTTGATGATCATGGTTTTGGGGAAGATCAAACGTTTTTGGGAAAAATTTTCGATCATTGAAATAAATAAGTTTTCCCTCTAAAATAGTTCCTAAAACACCTGCAAGACCTGATTGAAATGTTTCGACTTTGACGGTATGGCTTTTATAGAGCCAATAAGGTGAATGAATTGCATCATTTATGACAACGAGAACGCCCCTGTTACGACTTTGTGTGGCTGCTGCGACACGAGTGGCTGCTAAAATGTTTGCGGGGCCATCGGCGCCTGCTTCATGAGGCATGCGCATAGCGCCGGTTATGATGAGTGGTTCGGCTTCTTTCCAATAAAGAGAAAGAAAAAAAGCTGTTTCTTCCAGAGTATCAGTCCCTTGTGTTAAAACAATACCTTCTGCACCAGCGTTTATTTGTTGTTTTGCCCACTTAATTATTTCAAAAAGCATTTGAAACGATAAAGATCCACTTGGTATTTGCATTAATGTTTGTGCATGAATATCAGCAACGTTATTTAAATCAGGAACACTTTTTATGAGGTTATCTGAAGTTAAAGTCGGTTGCATGTGACCAAAACTATCAGCAGTCATTGCAATTGTTCCACCTAAGGTCCCTATGGCTATTTTTTTCATAATTTTCCTCTAAAAAGCACAAACTGTTTATATAAAGCTATTTAGCAGTAATTTACATTGACAACAATGATATCATTTTTCCATTTTCAACAAATTGAGTTATGCTGAATCATTGTGTTTTGCTGTATATGTTCTTAAATAGGACAATAGTAATTGAGTTTTACATTGTATGAAAAGAAATCAATATTAAAAAGTAAAGTTAATATTAAGGAGTTTCCTTATGACAGAACATAAGCCAGACATAATGTATGGTACAACAATTATTACGGTACGAAAAGGTGGACAAGTCGTGATGGCTGGGGATGGTCAGGTCTCTCTTGGACAGACAATTATGAAAGGCAATGCACGTAAAGTGCGTCGTCTTGGAAAGAACGGAGTGGTTATTGCTGGTTTTGCTGGTGCTACGGCAGATGCTTTTACATTACTGGAGAGATTGGAAACAAAGCTTGAACAATATCCTGATCAGCTTATGCGTGCTTGTGTGGAACTTGCAAAAGATTGGAGAACAGATCGCTATTTGCGTCGTCTCGAAGCAATGATGCTCGTGGCTGATAAGAAAGTAACTTTGGCTCTAACAGGGCTTGGTGATGTCTTAGAACCAGAAGATGGGGTTATGGCAATTGGCTCTGGAGGAAATTTTGCTCTTTCAGCAGCGCGTGCACTCATGGATTTGGATTTAGATGCAGAAACTATTGCTCGTAAAGCTATGGCTATTGCCGCTAAAATTTGTGTTTACACCAATGATCATTTTACGATTGAAACATTGGATGCAGAATTATCTTCTTTAGAGAAAGCTATTTAAATGTGTGTTGTATTTTCCCCTCGTGAGACTGTTTCTGAACTTGATCGTTTTATTATTGGCCAAAATGATGCCAAACGCTCTGTAGCTATTGCATTGCGCAATCGGTGGCGTAGGCAACAGCTTGATGAGCCGATGCGTGAAGAAGTTATGCCAAAAAATATTTTAATGATAGGGCCAACAGGTGTTGGTAAAACAGGAATCGCACGTCGATTAGCAAAACTTTCTGGAGCACCTTTTGTGAAAGTAGAAGCGACGAAATTTACTGAAGTTGGTTATGTGGGACGTGATGTTGAGCAAATTATTCGAGATCTTGTTGAAATTGCCATTTCTCTTGTGCGTGAAAAGAAACGGGATGAAATAAAAGAAAAGGCTCACGTGAATGCTGAAGAGCGGGTTTTAGACGCCCTTGTTGGTAAAACAGCAAGTCCTGCTACCCGTGATAGTTTTCGTAAAAAATTGCGTGAAGGTGAATTGGATGAGAAAGAGATTGAAATTGAAGTCGCCGATAATAATAGCAATAGTGCTTCAACCTTTGATATTCCTGGTATGCCTGGGGCACAAATGGGTATTATGAATTTATCAGATATTTTGGGAAAAATGGGCAGTCGTACAAAAGTCCGTAAGACGACAGTAAAGGATTCTTTTAAACCGCTCATTGATGATGAATCTGAAAAACTCCTTGATCAGGAGCAAATTATTCAAGAGGCGCTTCGTGTTGCTGAAAATGACGGTATTGTTTTTATCGACGAGATTGATAAAATTGCAACCAGGGATGGTGGAGCAAGTGTTGCGGTTTCGCGTGAGGGCGTTCAACGGGATCTTTTGCCTTTGGTTGAAGGAACAACAATTGCTACAAAATATGGGCAAATCAAAACAGATCATATTCTTTTTATTGCCTCAGGTGCATTTCATGTTTCCAAGCCATCTGATTTATTACCGGAACTTCAAGGACGTTTGCCCATCCGTGTGGAGCTGAACCCTTTAACAAGGGAAGATTTACGGCGCATTCTAACGGAACCAGAAGCTAGTTTGATTAAACAATATATTGCTCTTATGGCAACAGAAGAGGTTCATTTGGAAATTACCGATGATGCAATTGATGCTTTAGCAGATATTGCTGTAGATTTAAATGCAAGGATTGAAAATATAGGGGCACGTCGTTTGCAAACAGTGATGGAGCGCGTTTTGGATGAGATTTCTTTCACTGCACCTGATAAAGCTGGAACATCGTTTAAAATTGATGCTGCTTATGTGAGAAAATCGATTGGCGAGCTTGCTGCTGATATCGATCTTTCACGTTTTATTCTTTGAAAGTTATTGCTTGTTCTGTTTATCTGCGTGCTTCGATAATTTTGAAACCATGGGCTTGTTCATGTATCAACACTGTGCGGAAAATATTTTTTAATAATGTTTCATAAGGCAGGTGGCGGTTTGCAACAAAAAGCAGACTGCCGCTTGGCTTTAAGCACTTTGCAGCATTTATAATAAAATTTTTTCCTAATGAAACATCTGTTGTTTGTTGTGTGTGAAACGGTGGATTTGAAATGATTGTGTCATATAGATTTGTGACAGGTTCATGTACAAGGTCATGCCAATAAAAATGAATTGGAAAAGGAGTTGTTATGGATTTAAGGTGCTGTTTTGCTGCTCTCAAAGCATTGTAGTCTGCTTCATAAAGGTCGAGAGCAGTGAGTTTTTCACTTCTTTCAAGCGCAACGTGAGAAAGATAACCCCATCCAGCACCAAAATCAGCTGTTTTTCCAGAAATAACTTTGAGCATATAAGAAGCAAGCGCAGCAGATCCTGGATCAATACGACCGTGTGAGAACATACCAGAAGTGGTTTGAAATTTACCAAAAGTGAGCGGTGGTGAGCGCAATTGCGCAATGTTATGTCTCTCAATTTGTTGAGGAACTTGCAACCAAAATACAAGACCATGATTTTTAGACAATTTATTGGTGATGGGAACAATTGTTTTGACCCATTTCATCATTGAAGCAGCACCAGCAGTTTTATCCCCACTAATTACAATCCATCTATTGGGTTTAACGCATTCTAATAAATCAAGAAAACAATTTTGGTTCAAACCACGATATTTGCTCAAATGTAAAAATGCACCATCATAGCTGAAAGTTTTATCTATTTGAGGAGAGCAGTGAAATTGAGTATCGACAAATTTTAAAAAATCTGGTCGCCAAGGCGTAATAACTTTTAAATTTTGTGCCCATTCTGGAGCTGGGATTTCTGTTAAACCAAAACTTAGCCAACACTGGTTTGGATCAGGATACGGGAGTTCATGATTTTCAAAAGGCAAAAATAATAACACATATGACTCTTTCAAAGAAAAATGCCACTCCAATGTTGGGATGGCATTTCATGATACGATAAGAGGAAAAACTTACTCTTCTTTCTTACGGCGGCGCTTATTTTCAGGTTGTTTTTTTTCATCCACGCACTTTTCTTCATTCATCGCTTTATCACCGGTGATTTCCTTTCCGGTTGTTTGATCAACGACCTTCATTGATAACCGAACTTTTCCACGCTCATCAAAGCCCATTAATTTAACCCAAACTTTGTCACCTTCTTTTACAATATCTGTTGTTTTGGTGACGCGTTCTGATGCAAGCTGAGAGATATGAACGAGTCCATCACGAGAACCAAAGAAGTTTATAAATGCACCAAATTCTGCAGTTTTTACAACTGTTCCTTGGTAGATAGCACCAACTTCAGGCTCATCGACAATAGAATGGATCCAACGTTTTGCTGCTTCAATGGTTTTAGCATCAGCAGAAGCAATTTTAATGGTACCATCATCTTCAATATTAATTTTTGCTCCAGTTTGTTCCACGATTTCCCGAATAACTTTACCACCAGAGCCGATAACATCACGGATTTTATCGACAGAAATATTCATAACTTCGATTCGTGGAGAAAATTCACTCAGCTCAGCACGTGCACTGGTTAAAGCTTTCCCCATCTCATTAAGGATATGGATTCGTCCACCTTTGGCTTGTTCAAGCGCGATTTTCATAATCTCTTCGGTAATACCATCAATTTTGATATCCATTTGCAAGGCAGTAATACCATTTTCTGTTCCTGCGACTTTAAAATCCATATCTCCAAGATGATCTTCATCCCCTAAAATATCAGAAAGAACAGCAAAGCGTTCTCCTTCTTTAATCAAGCCCATAGCAATACCAGCAACAGGGCGTGCTAGAGGAACACCAGCATCCATAAGAGCAAGTGAGGTTCCACAAACCGTTGCCATAGAAGAAGAGCCATTGGATTCAGTGATTTCTGAGACAGCACGAATGGTATAAGGAAAAGATTCTTTCGTTGGTAACATGGGGTGAATTGCCCGCCATGCCAATTTGCCATGTCCAATTTCACGACGACCTGGAGAACCAAGGCGTCCCGTTTCACCCACTGAAAATGGTGGAAAATTGTAATGGAGAAGGAATGTTTCCTTATACATTCCTGTCAAAGAATCAACATATTGTTCATCTTCACCAGTTCCCAATGTTGCAACGACAATCGCTTGTGTTTCTCCGCGGGTAAAGAGTGCTGATCCATGTGTGCGGGGTAAAATACTTACTTCTGATTGGATAGGGCGTACGGTAGAAAGATTGCGTCCATCAATCCGCTTTTGGGTATCAAGAATGTTTCCGCGAACAATTTTTGCTTGCAACTGTTTAAATACGGTTGCAATTTGATCTGCACTAAATTGACAGTCTTTTTCTGGTTCTGGCATAAATTTATTGAGGATTTCTGTCTTTAGTGCATCAATTGCAGCATAACGTTCTTGCTTATCAGTAATTGTGTAAGCCTTTCGTATATCCTGTTCTGCCATTTTCTGCATCGCTTTTTCAAGCTCAGAAAGATCTTCAGGAACAAAATCACGAGGATCTTTTGCAGCAACTTCAGCAAGCTTTATAATGGCATCAAGGACAGGTTGAAGGCCTTTGTGACCAAACATTACGGCCCCCAACATGATATCTTCCGGTAATTCTTGTGCTTCTGATTCAACCATCAAAACAGCACTTTCTGTTCCAGCAACAACAAGATCAAGTTTTGATTCAGGCATTTCATCGATATGAGGATTAAGAATATATTGTCCATTACAATAGCCAACGCGGGCACCGGCTATAGGCCCCATGAAAGGAACACCTGACAGGGTCAATGCCGCAGAAGATGCAATCATCGCAAGGATATCGGGATTGTTTTCGAGATCATGCTGTATAACGGAAACAATAACTTGTGTATCATTTTTATATCCCTCAACGAAAAGGGGACGAATTGGGCGATCAATCAAACGTGAAACCAAAGTTTCATTTTCACTTGGTCGACTTTCACGTTTTAAATAGCCCCCAGGTATTCGACCAACAGCATAGGATTTTTCTTGATAATTAACGGTGAGTGGAAAAAAGTCCTGGTCTGGTTTTGGGATTTTGGCCGATACAACGGTAGCTAAGACAATCGTTTCTCCATAGGTAGCAATCACTGCACCATCAGCTTGACGCGCTATTTTCCCTGTTTCAAGGGTGAGCGGACGCCCGGCCCATTCAATTTCTATCTTGTGCGTTTTGAACATTTTTTATCCTTAATGACCAGTGTTTAAATCTTTGATTGCTCACATTCTGGTTTTGCGTAGCATACTTCCAAGATCTGGGGTGGACAACATACTTTTTATCTTTGTTGCAAGAAAAGAGAAGTAAACTGCTTAAATGCGAAACGATGAGCAGTTCTATCCCATAATAACTTATCAGTTTTTAAAATTTTTAATTAAAAGCAACACGTTGAAAAAATGGGTGTTTTTTAAATATCACTTCCATTTTTCTTTTAGCGACGCAAACCTAACTTCTTTATAAGTGTCTGATAACGATTTTGGTCAACTCCTTTAAGATAATCAAGAAGACGCCGACGTTGAGACACCATCTTCAAAAGACCACGACGAGAATGATTATCTTTTTTGTGAGATTTAAAGTGGTTTGTTAAATTAGAAATACGTTCAGAAAGTACAGCAATTTGCACTTCTGGTGATCCTGTATCACCAACTTTGTTTGCGTATTCTGCGACAAGAGCTTTTTTACGTTCAGCTGTAATCGACATCGTATTATCCTTTCCAAAAACGAAGAAACATAAAGCCACCCATAGCCGAGATGTCGTTCAGCAAGGGTCTGTGAGAAAACAGGAAAAGTCGAAGACTCTTACCTATTTTCGTTCTTATATAGGAAAGAAGGTTAAAATACTAGTCCTTGACAGCATTTTGAAGTCTTTCTTTAAATAAAAGCTTTTGTTTTGAAATATTGATTTAAATAGAGTTTTATGAGAAGTGTTTTAAACAATTATGCATCCTTTTGATACAAAGATTATGAGTGTGTGTGAGTGGTAACAAAAGTGATAAATAGCGTTGGAGGGAAAAGATGCAGAGCATTTCAACATTAAAACTTTTTCGTAATTCGGTATTTCGAAATTTATGGTCATCTACTCTTATTTCTAATTTAGGGGGGCTGATACAAGCTGTTGGAGCAGGGTGGTTAATGGCGTTGATTAGTTCTTCGCATTCCATGGTTGGGCTAGTTCAAAGTGCCACAACATTACCACTTGTTATGTTTTCTTTGATGGCAGGGGCATTAGCTGATAATTTTAATCGGCGTCAAATTATGTTGTGTGTACAGATTATGATGATGGTCATATCGATGAGTTTATCTGTTTTAGCCTATATGGGATTTCTAACACCTTGGCTTTTGTTATGTTTTACGTTTTTGATTGGATGTGGCACAGCTTTTTATAATCCTTCTTGGCAAGCAACGATAGGAGATATTGTGAGCAGGGAAAATATTCCTGCTGCTGTTAGTTTGAATAGTGTCGGCTTTAATTTGATGCGGAGTGTTGGTCCTGCGATTGGTGGTGCCATCATTGCAACTTTAGGGGCATCGGCTGCTTTTTTGTTTAATGCTATAAGCTATATTCCTCTTATTGGTGCGTTGTTTTTCTGGAAGTCGAATTATGAAAACAACTCATTGCCACGAGAAAGGCTGTTAGGAGCTGTCTCAGATGGTTTGCGTTATGTTGCGATGTCACCTAATCTCTTAAGTATTATGGTTCGAGCGTTCCTTTTTGGTATAGGAGCAACTTCTATTTTAGCACTTTTGCCAATTGTTGCGCATAAAGTTCTTGGAGGAAGTGCCCTTCTTTATGGTACATTGCTCGGTTGTTTTGGGTTAGGAGCCATGACAGCAGGTATTATTAATGCAGTTGTACGGCATCATTTTCGTTCAGAAACAATTATTGCAAGTGCATTTATTGGTTTCGCCTTTTCTTGCTTTTTATTGGGAATCAGTCGTTCACTGATTATAAGCCATATTGCTTTATTTCCTGCAGGGTTATGTTGGGTTTTGGCCTTATCGTTGTTTAATACATCTGTACAACTCTCTACACCACGCTGGGTTGTTGCACGTTCTTTAGCTCTTTATCAAACGGCATCTGCCGGGGGGATGGCTATTGGAAGTGCAATCTGGGGAGGTTTAGCTGATGGTTATTCTCCAACAATTGCTTTGAGCGTTTGTTCTTTATTCTTGATTTTTGGTGCTCTTGCAGGGGTAAAATTTAGAATTCAAGAAATTCCTCAGATAGATTTAAATCCTCTTGATCATTTTAGAGAGCCGGAATTATTACTCGACCTCAAAGCAAGAAGTGGCCCGATTATGATAATGATCGATTATAAAATTCATGAAAATGATCTTGAAGAGTTTCTCAAAGTGATGACGCGTCGACGCCATATTCGATTACGTGATGGTGCGCGTCAGTGGGTTCTTTTACGAGATCTTGAAAGACCTGAATATTGGACAGAGGCTTATCATATGCCAACATGGGTAGATTATTTACGCCATAATCATCGTCGCACAAAAGCGGATGCAGAAGTCAATAAGCGTCTGCGTCATTTAAATTGTGCTCCTAACGGTATAAGAGTGCACCGTATGATTGAACGCCAAACAATACCCCAAGCCAATGAGATGCTTTTAAAAGTTTCCTCTGATCATCTCCCTTAGGGTTAAAACAGTTTTTGTAAATATTACATATATTAATATTATTTCGATCAATTTGTTAGCGTAATCATAAAAAAATTGCTGTTTCAATATTTAATGAATTGATTTATAATGGTTATTTTTCATTTTTCATGTTGAGTGATAGATTCTGAAAATCTTAAGCTTTTCTCGTTTCAAATCTATTTAGAGTAAATCAGTCCATATCTTTGCTTGTACATTATAAACGAGGACTAAAGTATGAGTAAAAAACGATTGAAAAAGAAATAAAAAGCCTTTTATGAATCCTTTAAATGCAAGGATTATTGCGACATTAAGAGGAAAAAGTGTGTGGTGGTGTTAGCTTATAGCACTGACTTAAATTTTGATATGAATACGGTAAATATAGACAATGAAAAGCACCATATTTTTCTTAATTGATAGAGAAAAATATCTTTCCGCAAAAGGTGGTTGGGAAAAGAATCGATTAAATTGTGAAAATCCGCTTTGGTTTAAATAGACCTTTGTCGAGAGTGCCTATAGCAAGAAGTTGTTCCTTATAGAGGACACAAATTTCCTCTTCATCAAGAGGTGCTTTGTGATGATTCAAGAGGATAGAATGGCCTCTTATAATTCTCTGTGCTTGAGTTTCATTAAGGATATAGTGAGGGAGGCAATCCAATGCGGCGCTTGTGTCAATTAAGAGCCCATCGAGTGTTGAGAAGTTTTTTTCAAAAGAACGATTATTCTCATCTGTAGTGTTTTTATTTGGCGGAATGGCCGCTTTTAGTTCCTCCCATGTAATGAGATCTTCTTC
Source organism: Bartonella sp. AA23NXGY (assembly GCF_042197165.1). Lineage (NCBI taxonomy): Bacteria > Pseudomonadati > Pseudomonadota > Alphaproteobacteria > Hyphomicrobiales > Bartonellaceae > Bartonella > Bartonella sp. AA23NXGY. Next base: position 72,351 of record NZ_JBHIRO010000007.1, read on the forward strand.
ATCAAAAGGTGCGACGGCAATACGTCTTAAATCAGCAATATGCCCATAGCAACCGAGATCACGTCCCATATCGCGTGCTAAAGAGCGCACATAAGTTCCTTTTCCGCAGGTTATTTCAAAGATAGAATGCTCTTTGGTAGGCATTTCTAATAACTTGAAAGTTTCTATTTCCACTTCACGGGGCGGAATGTCAACAACTTCCCCTTCACGCGCTAAATCATAGGCACGATTTCCAGCAATTTTGATTGCTGAAAATTGTGGAGGTGTTTGCAAAATAACACCTGTATATTGAGGAAGAAGAGCAAGTATTTCTTCTTGTGTTGGACGTATGAGAGAAGTTTTCGTTATTTCTCCTTCTAAATCATCTGTTGAGCGCTCTTGCCCCCAAGCAATATGAAAACGGTAAGTTTTTTTGCCTTGCATCACGTAAGGGACGGTTTTGGTTGCTTCGCCCAATGCAATGGGAAGGAGACCAGAAGCAAGAGGATCAAGTGTACCCGCATGTCCTGCCTTTTGAGCATGGAAGAGCCATTTGATTTGTGAGACAGCTTCTGTTGATTTCATTCCTTTTGGTTTATCAAATATGACCCAGCCAGAAACAGGACGCCCTTTTTTCTTGTGTTGCCGCGCCATATCTTTAATCCTCATCTGTATCACTATGGTGAAGATCGCGTGCAACCTCAGGCGAGCGAAGGAGGGCATCAATTTTTGAAAAATTATCAAAGCTATTATCAAGTCGGAAACGCAGTTCTGGCATATATTTCATTTGTCGCAACGCATGACTGATTTCTCCACGGAGAAAACGACTATGTTTATTGAGGGTATCAACAACATCGGTATGAGAAGCATTTTTAAGAGTACTGAGAGGTGATACAAAGCAAGTAGCAATTTTTAAATCTGGTGACATGCGTACTTCAGAGACAGAAATAACAATATCTTTCAAGACATCATCAAGCAAAATATCACGCTGTAATATATGCGCTATTGCATGACGTACTTGCTCTGCTACTCTAAGTTGCCGTTGTGATGGCCCTGCATTTTTCATCAAAGTTTTATCCCTGCTACAAGATCTCTTTTTTGACCATTTAGATAAGGAAAAAGAGATATTGTGTATAAAACCTAATAACTTTTCTCATTTCACAACAGAGTAAAGTTATTGGATTATTTTATAATGTGCGGTTAATATGTTCGATACGGAAGGTCTCAATGATGTCTCCTGCGCGCATGTCTTCATAATTTTCAAAGGCTATTCCACATTCTTGACCACTTTGCACTTCATTGACTTCATCCTTAAAGCGTTTGAGTGTTTTCAGCTTTCCTTCGTGAATAACGATATTATCGCGGATAAGGCGAACACCGGCTCCTCGTTCTATTTTACCTTCTGTAACACGACATCCTGCAACTTTTCCAATTTTTGTAATGTTAAAGACTTCTAGAATTTCAGCATTACCAAGGAAAGTTTCACGCTGTTCTGGTGAGAGTAATCCAGACATAGCAGCCTTGATATCGTCAACAAGATCATAAATGATGTTGTAATAACGAATTTCAATTCCTTGTGTTTTAGCAAAATCACGTGCCTGCTTATTGGCTCGAACATTAAAGCCAATTACAGCAGAGTTAGAAGCTTCTGCAAGAGAAATATCACTTTCGGTAATTCCTCCAGCACCAGAATGTACAATACGCGCACGAACCTCGTCATTTCCGAGTTTTTCCAATGCTGAAGCGATTGCTTCAATTGATCCTTGCACATCTCCTTTTATAATAAGAGAAAATTCCTTAACACCAGTCGTTTGCAATTTTGTCATCATCTGTTCAAGAGAACCACGCGAACCAGTTTGCCGCGCAACAGCTTTATCACGTGCTAATCGTTGCCGATATTCAGAAATTTCACGTGCTTTTGCTTCATGTGTGACAACAGCAAAACGGTCTCCGGCTTGTGGTGTTCCTTGCATGCCTAAAATTTCAATTGGTGTAGAGGGAACGGCCTCTTTGACATGGCGGCCATGGTCGTCAATCAAAGCACGTACACGACCCCATTCATTTCCAGCAACGATAATATCAGAAGGGTGTAATGTACCTTTTTGAACAAGAACTGTTGCAACAGACCCACGTCCGCGATCCAATTTGGCTTCAATGATAACGCCCTCTGCAGTTCGTTGAGGATCTGCTTTCAGATCAAGCATTTCAGCTTGAAGAAGGATAGCTTCGAGAAGTTTATCAAGATTTTGACCAGTTTTAGCAGAAACTTCAACGTCCAAAGTTTCTCCACCCATAGTTTCAACAAACACTTCATGTTGTAGAAGTTCTGTACGCACTTTTTGTGCATTCGCAGCTGGTTTATCAATTTTGTTGATAGCAACAATGATAGGTACACCAGCAGCTTTCGCATGATTGATTGATTCAATCGTTTGAGGCATAACACTATCATCAGCGGCTACAACGAGAACAGCAATATCAGTAACACGAGCTCCGCGTGCACGCATAGCGGTAAATGCAGCATGACCTGGTGTATCAATAAAGGTAATTTTTTGACCATTTTGTTCTACTTGATAGGCACCAATATGCTGCGTAATACCTCCTGCTTCGCCAGAAACAACATTTGCTTTACGAATAGCATCCAAAAGCGAAGTTTTTCCGTGGTCAACATGGCCCATAATGGTTACAACAGGGGCGCGCTGCTGCATGTTTTGAGGATTATCTGTTATATTAAAGATACCTTCTTCTACGTCAGATTCTAAAACACGTTTAACAGTATGGCCAAATTCAACAGCGATGAGTTCGGCAACATCTGCATCAATAACATCGCCAGGTTTCATCATTTGTCCTTGTTTCATCAAGAATTTAATCACATCAACAGAACGCTCAGTCATACGTTGTGCGAGCTCTTGAATAGTAATCGTTTCAGGAAGAACAACTTCGCGAGAAATTTTTTCTCTTGGTTCTTGATTTTGTGCACGCTTAAACTTTTCCTGTCTACGCCGCATTGCAGCCATTGAGCGCCCACGTGCGCTTCCTTCTTCATCCAGTGCACTATTCAGAGTTAACTTTCCGCGTCTCCGCTCATCAGCTCCTTTGACAACTTTGGGTACACGTATTTCTGATTTAGCAGGATTAGCACGTCGACTATGCCGTTCTTCCTCTTTATTGTCATCTATTTTGCGTTTTTCAACCACGGTTGTCTGTTTAGGGGCAATAGGAATATCTGTCTGTTCAATGAGAGGGGGAACAGGTGGAGTCTGTACTGGCGATATTTCTTCTTCTTGTTGGAGATGTATTTCTTTTTCTTTAATTTCTTGCTGTAAAATTTCTTCACGCTCTTTAGCGCGTCTTGCTTCTTCTTCGGCTTGTTCTCGCGTTATTTTTTCTTGGATATGTGCTTCTTCTAACGCGCGAAGTCTCGCTTCCATTTCAGTTGATGAAAGATTGCTTTTGGTCACAGATTCTTGAGGCTTTTTTCCCTCAAAACGCGGTTTAGAACGCTGGGGGGCCACATGCGGCTTTGTAATGGGCTGTAGGGTTTCAGCTTTTTCATCAGGTCGCGTAATTTTACGCCGTTTGGTTTCGACAACGACAGCCTTCGTACGGCCATGACTAAAATTTTGTTTAACCGTACTCGTTTCCAAGACAGACCTCTTGAGAGTTAGTGTCTTCTTGACGGTTGTTTTGTCGTTGTTATTTTCACTCATTGTACTTCCTTCACGGCTTGGGCCGTCATCTCACTAGACTTACTATGCTTGTCGTCACGATAGCTGATCAATTTACATGTTGTTTTGAGAAATCCTTCAGCAGCTTTTGTGTCCAGTAAGGCCGCGTGCATTACAGGATTAGAGCCAAAAGCCACTCGCATTTCATCACTTGTAAATAAAGATATGGTTTTTATAGTCCGATTTGTTTGTTGTTGTATTGAATGGATGGCCTGTGCAATTTTTCGTTTCCCATCTTCTGTTGTTTCTTTAGCATGAAGTACAAGAATAACTTTACCAGAGCGGATAGCAGCGTCAACCTTTGTTGCTCCCATAACAATTGCTCCCGCTTTTCGTGCCATGGAAAGGCTTGAAAGAGCGGCTTTTAGTAAAAGCGTATCAACAACATGCACAAGATTTGGTGCAACCTCAACATCTGTTTTAAAATTTCTATGAAAAGCTTTCTGTTTGATTGCTTTCTCAATAACAGCGTGATGGGCAGAAATCCAAACGCCACGCCCTGGTAAATTCGCTTTAAGATCAGGAACAATTTGGTTATTGGGACCAATAACAAAACGGATCAGCGTTTGTGCTGAAGCATTTTTTCGGGTCACAATGCAAGTCCGTTCGTTCATTTAAAGTGTATCCACATCCAAATCATCTGTTTTTTCATTTTCTGTAGAATTTTCATCTTCTACAGGACTTTCTGTAACAAGATCAGCTTGGTCTATCCAGCCTGCTTGTACACGTGCGGCTAAAACCATAGCTTCTGCATCTGCGCGTGTAATGTCAAAAGGGGTTAAAATACCAGAAAAATTCTGTGTTTGACCTTCTTTGCGTTCTCTCCAACCAGCTAAATCATCAACGGCATAGCCAGCAAAGTCTTCTATTGTTTTTACACCATCTTCACCTACAGCAACCAACATAGCACTTGTCATTCCAGGAAGTGTTCGCAATTCGTCAGAAACTCCAAGCTTTTTGCGTTTTTCATCAAGTTCTTTTTCTTGATGATCAAGATATTCGCGGGCACGACTTTGGATTTCAGCGGCGGTATCATGGTCAAAACCATCAATAGAAGCGATTTCTTCAAGATCAATATAGGCGATTTCTTCAATAGAAGAAAAACCCTCTGATGCCATAACCTGTCCGATCATTTCGTCAACCTCTAAGGCTTCCATAAACAATTTACTTCGTTCAGTAAATTCTTTTTGACGATTTTCAGATTCTTCCTTTTCCGTTAAAATATCAATGTTCCATCCTGTTAGTTGCGAAGCCAAGCGAACATTTTGCCCACGTCGTCCAATAGCAAGGCTAAGTTGATCATCTGGCACAATAACTTCAATCCGTTCAGCATCTTCATCAAGGATGATTTTAGAAACTTCAGCAGGTTGCAGTGCATTAACGACAAATGTTGCCGCATCAGGTGACCAAGGAATAATATCAATTTTTTCGCCTTGTAATTCAGCAACAACAGCTTGTACACGACTTCCTCGCATTCCAACGCATGCTCCAACAGGATCAATGGAACCATCACGTGAAACAACGGCGATTTTAGCCCGTGAACCTGGATCACGAGCAACAGATTTGATTTCTATAATACCATCATAAATTTCTGGTACTTCCATAGTGAAAAGTTTTACCATAAATTGGGGATGTGTGCGTGAAAGGAAAATTTGCGGACCACGCGTTTCACGGTGTACATCATTGACAAAAGCACGAATGCGATCTCCATAGCGGAATGATTCACGAGGAATTAATTCATCACGGCGAACAATAGCTTCACCGCGCCCTAGATCAACGATGACGTTACCATATTCCACACGCTTAACTGTACCAGAAATAATTTCACCAACTTTATTTTTGAATTCTTCATATTGCTGATCGCGCTCTGCATCGCGTACTTTTTGTACAATAACCTGTTTAGCAGATTGTGCTGCGATACGTCCAAAATCCATAGGAGGTAAAAGATCAGCAAAAAAATCACCAATTTTTGCTTCTGCTTGACGTTTGAGAGCATCAGACAAAGTAATTTCCGTTGTATAGTCTTCAACGACATCAACGATTTTAAGCAGGCGCTGTAATTTAATTTCACCTGTTTTAGAATTGATTTCAGCACGAATATTGGTTTCTTGACCATAACGAGAACGTGCTGCTTTTTGAATAGCATCAGCCATCGCAGAAATGACAATTTCACGGTCGATTGACTTTTCACGTGCAACAGCATCTGCAATTTGCAGAATCTCAAGCCTGTTAGCGCTTGTAGCCATCAATTTTCTCCTTCTTTGTGCCACACGATGGGTATTTCCCAGTGATATTATTTTTTGAAATTGAGCGTCTGTATAGAGTCGTTAGCGTTCTCTTCGGCAATGAATTGTTGACTTAAATCTTTATTTTGTTTCAATGCATCGCGAATAAGCTCATCGGTAAGCACTAAATGCGCATTTATGATATCACAAAAGGAAATAGGGGTATACATGGCTTCTCCATAAGCAGCTTTATCAGTGTTTAAAATAAATCCATCTTGCGTGATATTTGTAAGTGTCCCACGAAATTTTCGGCGCCCATCAATTGTTATTTTGGTTTCAATTTTTGCAAGATGCCCTTGCCAATGAAAAAAATCAGATTTTCTTACCAATGGACGATCAATTCCAGGTGATGAGATTTCTAAATGATATTTGCGTTCAATAACATTTTGTACATCAAGGAGGGGAGAAACTGTTCGACTAACAGTTTCACAATCTTCTATGGTCATAGAACCATCGGCACGTTCAACCATAATTTGAAGTGTTAAACCATTTTGACCAAGAAGTTTCACACGAACCAAACGAAAACCTAAAGGTTTAAGTAGTGGTATGACAAGAGCAGCAACCTGTGCTTCGATACCATCTTCTTCAAACAGGCGCGGTTCGTCAAGATTGCTTATTTTTTCAGCTTCGTTCATACATTTTATCCAAGTTGGTTTCATCAGTTTTATGATATTAAAAAAGAGCGGGTCCAACGGCCCACTCTTCATCATAAGACCAAGAATTTAACTATTGATACTCTTAAATTCAAAATTTTTCAAGTTGTTTATGAGAAAAGCGCTTGATCATTTATTTCTTGATAAAGGTAAGATAGGCAGGCGTTCGTCCTTCGCGTAAAGCTTTTGCTTCATAGCGGGTTCCGCTCCATAGTGGATAAGGGAGTTTCCAGTCTTGAGGGCTTTCTGCTTTCCATTCAAAGTGATCATGTTGTGCACAATGGTACAAAGTCCAGTTTACATAACTGTCTATATCGCTAGCAAAGCGCAAAAATTTCCCTATTTTAAGAACACGAGCAAAACGGTTAAGATTTTTTATGTTGATGAAGCGTCGTTTCCAGTGTTTCTTTTTCGGCCAAGGATCAGGATAGAAGAGGTCTATTCCATCAAGCGAGTTATCAGGGAGCCAATCAAGAAGGCGTGTAGCATCATCATTATAGAGGCGAAGACGATTTTGATGGTTTTGATGCTGTTCAAGAGACGATAATATTTTTGCCATGCCATTGATAAAGGGCTCGACGCCGATAAAACCGGTTTTTGGAAAATATTCCATTTCATGAAGTAAATGTTCACCTCCACCAAAACCGATTTCAAGTCGAATTTCTCTTACTTTGCTTGAAAATAAGGATGTAAGGTTTAAGGGAGGAGGGACATTTAAATCAATATTCAAACTGGGGAGAAGCATTTGTATACGTGTAAGCTGACTGTCTCGAAGTTGTTTTCCTTGTCGGCGTCCAAAAAATGCTTCACTCTTACGTATATTATGTTTAATCATGGGATTTGGATCATTGTTTGAAGCGTTTTCACGAGATCAGTTTTTTCCCATGAAAACGAACCATCGTGTTTTGGTTTACGACCAAAGTGACCATAGGCAGCTGTTTTCGCATAAATAGGTTTATTGAGGGCAAGATGTTTTCGAATGCCGGTAGGTGAAAGGTCCATTATTTTGCGGATGGCTTCTTCAATAACCTTTTCATCGACTTTTCCTGTTCCATGAAGATTAAGATAAATAGATAAAGGTTGTGCAATACCAATTGCATAGGAGAGTTGAATGGTGCATCTCTCTGCTAAATGAGCAGCAACAATATTCTTAGCCAGATAGCGTGCCGCATAGGCAGCAGAACGATCAACTTTTGTTGTATCTTTTCCTGAAAAAGCACCGCCTCCATGGGGTGCTGCACCTCCGTAAGTATCCACAATAATTTTGCGTCCCGTTAATCCGGCATCGCTTTGAGGGCCTCCAATGACAAATTTTCCTGTTGGGTTAATATACCAACTGCATTGAGCTGCAATGGGAATGTCATGTAAAGCTTGGCGAATGTAAGGTTCAACCACTGTACGTACTTTATTGGAATCCCAGCTTTCATCAAGGTGCTGCGTTGAAAGAACAATGGATGTGACCTCTATCGGTTTTCCATTTTTATAACGTATGGTTATTTGGCTTTTAGCATCTGGTCCTAATTTTCCAGTTTCTCCCTCTCCTTTATGACGAGCTGCGGCAAGAAGTTTGAGAATTTTATGCGCATAATAAATTGGCGCAGGCATGAGATCAGGTGTTTCACGGCAAGCATATCCAAACATGATACCTTGATCACCCGCTCCTTCTTCACCATGCCGATCCGTAGCATTATCAACCCCTCTTGCTATATCAGCTGATTGTGGGCGCAAAAGAACATCAATTTTAACAGTTTTCCAATGGAAGCCTGCTTGTTCATAGCCAATGGTACGAATAGCACGGCGCGCTGCTGTACGAAAACGTGTAGGATTAATGAGTGGAAAGCTAGTTTCATCATAGATGAATTCTTTATTTTTATCTTTTTTTAATAGCGTATCGGGAACACGTACTTCTCCAGCGATAACAACACGGTTGACACTGACGAGAGTTTCACAGGCAACGCGTACTAACCATGGATCAGTACCAGTCTTTTCAGCTTCTTTATAGATCATATCAACAATTTCATCGGAAATACGATCACAAATTTTATCAGGATGTCCTTCCGATACCGATTCGCTCGTAAAAAGATAATCTTGATGCGGCATAGGAACTCCTTCAAAAAAGAAAACCAACGATTTAATCAATAGCTTACTAAAGTCGTCACCATTTGCTAATTCTACAGCAAATAGTCAATGCAAATGTATATGAATAAAAGAGAAAAGATATAATTTTAATTTATAACTTATTTGTCAAATCTTCCTCAGAAAGTGCTTTTGCCAAGTCAATAATTTTTCGACGCACTTTAGCATCAGATATATTTGTAAAAGCGCGCATGAGCTGAATCCCTTCGCTGCTAGAACAAAAGTCTATAAAATTGTGTTCACTTTCAGCAAAACCCTCTACTTGTTGGGAGGTAATACCTTTATCAAAAAAGTAAGAAACAGGAACATCCATAATTTCCGCTATCGCTTGAAGACGGCTGGCACCAATACGGTTTGTTCCTTTTTCATATTTTTGGATTTGCTGAAAAGTAATTCCTAATTTTTCACCTAGTTTCTCTTGAGTGAGTCCTAAAATATTACGACGTAAACGGATACGAGTTCCAACATAGATATCTATAGGGTCAGGTTTTTTTCTAGTTTCGGTCATAATGCAACTCTTTATTTCCAGCATTTTTCTTCTAAACCAACATCATATTTATGCGCAGTTGATTTATCATATAATTAAAACAATATGTAATATTTTTTCCCAATATCACTGGTACACGCAACACAATACCGTACAAAGGGCACTTGAATCATTTAAGCTGTTTTGTAAAACCAAAACCAATACGACACAATAGCATAAGGATGAATAAGATAAAAGTAGAGAAAGTTCTGTATTCATTGCTTCCTATAGGGGTAATGGATGATGGAACTTGTGAATCAATAATGCCCACAGCATTTTGTCGAAGAGCTACAACGATTCGTCCATAAGAATCAATAACAGCTGATATGCCATTATTGGCGGCCCGTATGAGGGGGATTCCCAGTTCAACGGCACGAAGCTGTGCTTGTTGAAGATGTTGATAGGGTCCAGGTGTTACACCAAACCATGCATCATTTGTAATATTAATAATTGCTTGAGGCGGGGAGCCTTTGAAAGTCATTTCATGGGGAAATATTGCTTCATAACAAATCAAGGGTAGATAAGAAAATCCGTTTGGCATTGTAACAATTTTGCGCACACTTGCAGCACTATATCCACCAATATTATCAGCAAGGGTACGCAATCCAATTTTTTTCAATAAATGCTGATAAGGAAGATACTCACCAAAAGGAACCAAATGAAGTTTATCGGAAGTATTTAAAATATTACCTTGAGCATTAATGACTGCAATTGTATTAAAATATTGTGTTTGGGAATGAGGTAGATCATTGCTGGCGCGTATTGCTCCAACAATAGCCCATTGTTTAGGTTTTAAAAGAGAGGCAATGCGCATTGTGATAGATGAATTATCATAGAGAAGGTAAGGAACGGAAGCTTCAGGCCATACGATAAAATCGGGTTCTGAATTTTGATCGGTTGTTGGCGTTGCACTTAGCTTCATATGCGCTTCCAACATAGATTCTCGTGTATTATCACGCAATTTTATATTTTGTTGGATGGACGGTTGAACAATGCGCACCCAATAAGCACTTTTTTGATCTTCAGTTGTGTTTTCTATAGTATGAAGACGATAAAACCCAAAACCACAGTGAATGAATATAAGTGATAAGCAAAGAGAAAGTGCTACTTTCTTTTTTTCATCCGTTAATAAAACAGTTGGCAAACTGTAGGCTAAGACAGCAAGAATATTCATTCCGTAAAGTCCTACGATTGCATCAGATTGCATGAACATTGGGGTTGGCATGGCTGTATAGCCAAGAGAATTCCATGGAAATCCTGTGAATAAAAACGCACGCAACCACTCGGATAATCCTAATGCAAAGGCTAAAACAAAAAAGCGTGCTATTCCTTTTGTCCATAATAAACCGACAATGAAACCAGAAAAAAACCAATAAAGAGAAAGGTAGAGTGGAGGGAATAAAATGGCTAATGGGACTGCCCAACCAAAAGAATCTGGATCTGTTAACAAAGCATTGCATAGCCACCAAAGGCCGCAAATAAAATAACTAAAACCAAAGGTTCCACAGCTTAAAGCGTAAGTAAAAAAATGTTTTTTATTGTTTTTGGTGGCCCGTATTGAGTCAAGTAAAACAATAAAGAGAGGGAAAGTTAAAAAGCAAAGAGGCGTTAAATAAAAGGGTGGAAGTGCAAAAGAAGTAAGAGCACCACACAGAAATATCCATGCTTGGCGCTTCCAGCCTGTAACAGAGAACAAAAAAACGATGAAATTGCTTAAAAATGCTGGACTATTCTTTAGGGATGGCATTGTTCTCAAGATTCTCATTTTTGGGAATGCGAAAAATGCGCAATCGTTTAATCCGGCGTTTATCAGCTTCTAAAATACGAAATCTATAACCAGGTACAGCTTCGACAATTTCACCTTTAGCAGGAATGCGATCAAGAATTGAGACGATCAAACCACCAATAGTATCAACTTCATCACCATATTCCCCTACGATAAAATCAGGACCAAGAGCTTTCTCCACATCTTCTAGTTCAGTTCTTGCATCAACGAGCCATTTATTATTTGGTTCACGTACGATAGCATTGTCGACATTATCATGTTCATCTTCGATATCCCCAACGACTAACTCAACAATATCTTCCATTGAAACGAGACCATCTGTTCCTCCATGTTCATCAATAACTAAAGCCATTTGAGTTCGTGTAGTTTGCATCCGTGTTAATAATTTGCTTGCAAGCATAGAACTGGGAACAAAGAGAACTGTTCGGATCAAATCCAATTCACCGATTGGAGTATGCAAGTCTGTATGGTTTAATTGAAGCAAATCGGATTTTTGTTCGGTTTTTGTTGGGTTGATAATAAAGCGAGTGATGTAGTTAAGAATATCGCGGATATGGATCATGCCGCGCGGATCATCTAAAGTTTCAGCATAAACGGGGATACGAGAATGACCAATTTTTGCAAAACATTTAAGGGTTTCTCCAAGAGAGGTGTTTATTTCTAATGCTTCGATTTCAGAACGAGGTATCATAACATCATCCACGCGTGCTTCACGTAAGCGTAAAATGTTATGCAGCATAGTACGTTCTTCAGGTGAGAAGAGGGCGGCATCTTTTTCATTGTTAGTCGTGAGTGCAACGGTAAGATCATCGCGCAGTGACGTAGATGCACAATTTCGACCCCGTAAGAATGAAAACAAATGATTCATCAGGGAATATTTTTCTGTATGATTCGTCTGCTGAGAGGGGTCTTTTTCATTATTAGAAGATGCTTGATTATTATTTTGTGCATTTATTTTGTTTGCCATGGTTTTGAAATCTTCTAGACTTTCTTTTTTATAATAGATAAATAAGAGGCTTTAAATGGTATGCTGGTAATATTGATTTTAAAAGTTAAATTTTATCATTGATAGACAATTATGCGTAAGGATCTTTTATGGAAAGCTTTTGAAGAATTTCTCTTTCGAGCTTTTCCATTTTATATGCTTCATCATCAGTTTCATGGTCATAACCAAGCAGATGCAAGATACCATGAACAATCATATGTGTTAAATGGTCTTGAAATGTTTTTCCTTCTTTCTCTGCTTCGAAAACAACAGTTTCTCGGGCAATAATAATATCACCGAGTATGGGACCAGGTCGATTTCCAGCTTTAAGTGGAAAAGCAGGAAAGGATAATACATTAGTAGATTTGTTTTTGTTGCGCCATTGTGCATTGATTTGTGCCATATGTTCATCATCCGTAAAAAGCAGGCTAATCTCGCTTACAACATTTGCCAATGAAACATGATGCATAGTTGCCATTAATGCTTTTTCAGTGATATTATAAAGCATTTTCTCATCATTCCACCCTGCGCTTTTAATCATTATATCAATAATAATCATGATGAATCAAATTCATTTTTTAATGCATCGCATGCGAATGATTTTTTTTATTTTGTATTTCGGAATCACGATCATAAGCACGAACGATAGCAGCAACAAGTGGGTGGCGTACAACATCTTTTTCATCAAAATGCACAATTGCAATATTTTCTACATTTGAAAGAATGCGAATTGCTTCAATGAGACCTGATTTTTGCCCTGTAGGCAAATCAATTTGGCTTACGTCACCGGTAACAATCATACGCGTTCCTTCTCCAAGACGTGTGAGGAACATCTTCATTTGCATGGGGGTAGTATTTTGTGCCTCATCAAGAATAACAGCAGCATGGGCAAGTGTTCGTCCGCGCATAAAGGCGAGAGGAGCAATTTCTATGACACCAGAGGCTAAAATGCGTTCTATTTTTTCAGCGGGCATCATATCATAAAGAGCATCATAAAGTGGTCGTAAATATGGGTCGACTTTTTCTTTGAGATCACCGGGAAGAAAACCAAGATGTTCTCCAGCTTCAACAGCCGGACGTGAGAGAATAATTCGCTCAATGATACCACGTTCTAGAAGCATTGCAGCATGAGCAACAGCAAGATACGTTTTTCCTGTTCCTGCTGGTCCTACACCAAACACAAGTTCAGTATGCTCCATAGCACTTATGTAAGCGTCTTGTGTTGGAGTTCTTGCATGAATTATTTTTTTATGGGTACTCAACCGAGCTGGTATACGTTTCGTTGCAGATTTGTGTGTTATTGTGTCTTCTTTCTGCTTCTTTGGTATATTTGCCATAGCAATCGCTCCTTTTATATCTGATAAAGTGAGCTCTTGATGTGTTTTGGCACGTTCATAAAGCTGCTGCAATACATATTGCGCATGTTTTATAACAGAAATATTTCCACGGATTAAGACTTCATTACCACGCGGATGAATACTAAGTTCGAGTTTTTTTTCGATATAAGCGAGATTTTCGTCAAATTTACCAAAAACTGCTTTTGCATATTTATTATTTTCGAAAATCAAAACAACTTGGCTCACATCTGAAGCGCTTGTTTGTTTCAAGGTATCAGCCTTTTCAAGGGACATATTTACTTTTTCTTTAATACGCTTTATTTTTTCGGTTGAAGCTTTCAGCCTATTCTCCATATCTACATAAATGTTGCACATTTTGTTAAGTAAATTTTATAAAAGACAATTTTTACAAAAAGTGCACGCTTTAGATGTAATCATTTGCTTTTAAAATAAAAGAGTTTTCCAAAATATTTATTTTTGAACAAGGTATTAGAGGCATGTTTATCTATTTGTCACTTCACCAACAAAACTGTTTGAGCTTGCATTTTTAATATGAATTTCTATCACGCTACCTGTAGAGGCTTCTGTATCGACAACAACAGGTAAAAGCCAAGGGGAACGCCCTACCATTTGCCCTGAGTGACGTCCAGGTTTTTCGATGAGAACGTTCGTTTTTTGATCAATTTTAGAACGCAAAAACGCATTTTGTTGCTCAAGGAGAAGGGCTTGTAAATGTTGAAGTCGGGCATCTTTTACAGATTCATCAACATGATTTTTCATTGTGGCTCCCACTGTTCCAGGACGGGGGGAATATTTAAAAGAATAAGCTGAACTGTACTGTACTTGTTGAATAAGTTTAATGGTTTCTTCAAAGTCTTCATCTGTTTCTCCTGGAAACCCTACAATAAAATCACCTGAAAAGGCAATATCGGGTCGTGCCGTCCGAATTTTTTCGATAAGATGAAGATAATGAGAGCTTTTGTGTTGTCGGTTCATGGCTTTTAAGATGCGATCTGAACCTGATTGAACAGGAAGATGGAGGTAAGGCATTAACATATCAAGATCTCGATGCGCGGCAATAAGGCTATCATCCATATCACGTGGGTGGCTGGTTGTGTAACGCAAACGCTTTAAACCATCGAGTTTTGCGAGATGATAAAGAAGATCGCCAAGACGCCAAGTTTTGCCATCAGCACTTTGTCCATGCCAACCATTGACATTTTGTCCAAGCAGCGTAATTTCTTTGACACCCGCTTCGATGAGTTGAAGGGCTTCCTCGGTAATTTGCTCAACGGATCGTGATATTTCAGCACCGCGTGTGTAAGGAACAACACAAAAAGTGCAAAATTTATCGCAACCTTCCTGTACTGTTAAAAATGCGCTAACACCTCGTTTTCTTACTGCATGTTTATTATGGGGCGGCAAATGAGCAAATTTATCTTCAACAGCATAGTCTGTTTCGATAATTTTTTTCCCTTGTTTGGCTTTTTCTAACAATTCTGGCAAGCGATGATACATTTGCGGACCAATAACAAGATCCACTGTTGGAGCACGGCGCAAGATTTCACTTCCCTCAGCTTGTGCAACACAACCTGTTACACCAACCATCAGGGGTTTATCAGGTGTGCGCTCTTGACGCATAACGCGCAAACGACCAAGATCAGAATAAAGTTTTTCTGCTGCTTTTTCACGAATATGACAGGTATTAACAAGAATAAGATCGGCATCATTGGGAATTTGTGTTGTCACATAGCCTTGCGAACTGAGGCTATCAGTCATCCGTTGGCTATCATAAACATTCATTTGACATCCATAGGTTTTGATAAAAACCTTTTTAGGAGCAACAGGAGGCGTATTTTTAGGATTTACTTTATTCATAGCGCATGTGTAAATGTTTTTTACACAAATCTCAATCTATTTGCTTAAAAGTTTTTTGCATGATAATTGCATCACCACGACCATTTTTTGACGCGTAGTAGGCAAGACGTTCAGAAATTTTTTGAAATTCAAAGCGTTGATAAAGGTTCAAAGCAGAAAGATTTGTGGCTTCTACTTCCAAGAATAATTTTATAGCGCCCTTGTCGTGAAGATGGTGAACTGTACGATCGATAAGAAAGGTACCAATTCCTTGTTGACGATAATGAGGATGAACAGCAATTGTGATGATTTCTGCTTCATCAAGGATGAGACGGCATAGGCAAAAGCCTAAAATTTGATCAGAGCGATCAATGAGAAAAACTTTGTATCCGAAGATAGAGTGATCTGTTAAGAAATTATCAAAAGCTTGTTTTTCCCAAGAAGGGGTAAAACAATGTTGATGAATTTGATGAAGAGAAGCACTATCATTAACTTGTAGCGGAGCAATTCCAAAAATCTTTTTTGTCAATGAAAATTTGGGCATTATTTTTTTTGTGGCAAAGCAAAATTGGTTTGTTGTTTTGCATCAGCGCTGCGTAGATAGAGTGGGCGAGGCGAATTTTTTGATTGTTTGTTTGCAGCAAGATAAGCATAGTTTACAATATCGGCCGCTTCGCAGGGGATTTTTTCTAGGACAATTTTTTCGTATATTTTATGGTTTTTAATATGCTCCACAACGACATCAGCAGCTGGGCCAGTCAGTCGGGTTTTTTTGGGCAAATCTTCGAGGATATTTTCAATTGTTTTTAATCCCGGCTCTCCCAAAGGTGTGAGATCATTATGAAAATTTTGATGGTAGAACATCCCTCTCCCTGCTTCAATGACAACAGTAATTGCCGATGCTGTACTTTTATTGTTTATGACTTGTGCTGCTAACGCTTCAAGAGCACTCACTCCAACAGCAGGTATTTCAAGTGCTAATGCCAAAGCGCGCGCTGTTGCAACACCGACACGTACACCAGTAAATGATCCAGGTCCAATATTGACAGCAATACGCTCAACTTGATCAAGCGTCATATTGGCTTGTTTCATTATTTGTGTAATCTGCCCAATAAGTTTTTCAGCATGTCCTTTGTTCATGCGCTCATTGATACGCGCAATAACAGATTTATGACGAATAAGCGCAACAGCACAATAAATTGAAGCAGTATCTATAGCAAGGATAAGCATAAAAATATTTTAGTTGAATAAAACGATAAATAAAAGTCCTGCTGTATTTTTAATCTTTTCATTATCGTATATTTCATTTGTAAGAAAGTTACTAGTGCCAATAAGCAACAATATCTTTTTATGGGATAGAACGAGATGTTGATTTAATCCTTATTTTTATCACTTTTTGAATGAGTATCTTGAGTATTGTAAGACTCTCTTATTTTAAATCTACTTATGGTGAAACAATTAAAGTTATTAGCTTGTATATTACAAGCGGAGTTAGCGTATGAATCAAAACTGTTAAAGAAAAGAATAAAAACTCCTTCACGAATCGTTTAAATGGAAGGGTTGTCACAACTTGTAAGCTATCAAATAGTACTTTGATGCCACTTGTATTACATAGTAAGTAAAAGTAATTTAAAAGAGGAAAAGTTATGACCCCACATTTTTTCCAAATAAGAACATATTCTATCCGTCTTTATATAAAAAACTCAGCGTAATGAGAGCAGATGAAAGAAATGGCATTGTTTTGCATGAGTTACGTATTTTGATACTACCCTGTTGCAAATCATTATGGACTGAAAAGCACATTTGACAGTTTTCACTTAAATATCAGCTCTTTCAATTTTTTTGTATAGAATAATGAGCAGTATTTTAGAACTTTTTCTAGTTTATGAAAGAACTGATTTTAATAATAATGAGGACTTTGGGTTGATTGTATACTACGTTGAAAAAATAATAATCAATGCACATTTAAAATGTTATATGATTTAAATCATTCAATTGTATCATGATAAGGCTACAAATACCGAGAATAATTATGGAGCAGGTTGAAGCCAAAATGACGCGCCATCCTGCTTTTTTTAGTGATCGGATATCAACACCTAATCCTAGTGCAGCCATTGAGATAACAGTAAACAACTGGGCAATAAATTTGATGGGATTGATAGCCTTTTCAGGGATAAGACCACTTGAGCGAACAAGCATCATGATAATAAAGCCAATGATAAACCATGGGACGAGGGTATGTAAACGCAAGCGTGTTTGTGCTGATCGGCGATAAATGATTGATAGAGTAAAAATAACAGGGCCTAACATGAGAACCCGTACTAATTTGACAATTGTTGCAATTTGAACACTCAGAAAAGAGACAGGTGCTGTTGCTGCTAAAACCTGTGGTACAGCATACACAACCATGCCAGCAAGCACACCATATTGGCTAAATGACAAATTCAGAGATGGATGTAAAAAGGGTAAAAATAAAATAATAAGAATTCCTAAAAGAGCAGTGAAGGCAATTGACGCGGCTACATCGTCATGTTTTGCTTTTATGACAGGTGCAACGGCAACAATAGCTGAATTGCCACAAATAGCATTCCCACAAGCGACCAGCATTGCTAAATGTGTAGAAAGCCCGAAAAGTCGGCCGATGGCAAAGCTCAGGATAATCGTTACGAATATCACGAATATGATACTAGCAAGCAAATTCCAACCAGCTGAAAGGACTGCGTTAATGCTAATGCTTGCTCCTAGAAGAACGATAGCAATTTCGAGAAGTGTTTTTGCAGAAAAGGTGATACCTTTTTGAAAATATGTTGGCAAAGGAAAACAACTACGGATAATCGATCCTAAAAGAATTGCCAAAACAAGGCTTTCAAGCCATGCTTGTCCAAAAAGCTGTTTTTCTACAACTTCTAAGCCATAAGCTAAGGCTGATATGAGTAAACATGTTAGAATACCAGGACCAAAGTCGTTTAAAAGTGAGAGATGTTTTTTGATCATTTTAATATTTCCCCATAAAAAGAAATGATAGTAAATAAAGCGAGATAACAGGTAAGAGAAAGAAATTTTTAAAGATTTGTTCTTGCTTGTACAGCTGCTGCTAAAGTTCCATCATCAAGATAATCAAGCTCGCCTCCTACAGGAACACCATGAGCAAGTCGCGTAATTTTAACTGGAAAATTAGAAAGCTGATCGGTGATATAGTGAGCAGTTGTTTGACCTTCGACAGTCGCATTGACAGCAAGAATAATTTCCGTAATAGGGTTTTGTACAACACGCTGTATTAAGGTGGCAATGTTGAGTTCGTCAGGACCTATTCCATCTAAGGGGGAGAGTCGTCCACCCAACACATGGTAACGTGCGGCTAAAGTTTTTGCGCGTTCAAGAGCCCACAGATCAGCAATATCCTCAACAACGATGATTGTTGTATCATCGCGGCGCAAATCTGTACAAATTGAACAAGGATCAATGGTATCGACATTTCCACAAACAGAACAAATGCCAACTTTTTCTATAGCTGCTTGTATAGCCGCTCCCAAAGGCTCCAGCAATGTCTCTTTTTTTTTGATAAGATGAAGCGCAGCACGACGTGCTGAACGTGGACCAAGACCTGGTAACCGTGATAAAATCTGAATGAGACGTTCAATCTCAGGTCCTGCAATGTATTTAGGCATATTTTTGTCCCACGGAAAAAATCCGTTTCATTAAAATGGAAGCTTGAAACCTGATGGGAGTGGTAGCCCTGCCGTCATACTTTTGGTTTTTTCTTCTATTGCGACTTCGATTTTTGTTCTTGCTTCATTATAAGCTGCCATAATGAGATCTTCAAGAATTTCAGCTTCCTCAGGTTTGAGTAATGAAGGATCAATTTGAATTGCTGTTATAATATTTTTGCCATTTAAAGTGATATTGACGAGACCACCCCCTGCGGTGCCCACAGCTTGCAGATTAGCTATTTCCTCCTGAATCTTCTGCATTTTTTCTTGCATTTCTTTGGCTTTTTTCATCATGCTCATCATTTCACGCATAGGAATAGGTATCCTTATTCATCATTGATATCATTTTTATTTTTAAAAATATCAGCATTTTTAAAGGTATTGGAGAGTAAATCAAGATCATTTTCTTCTTTATTGAGTCGAATATCGACAATTTTTGCTTCTGGGAAATGATTGAGGATTTTCGCGATATCAGGATCTGTTTCTGCATTAGAAAAAAGAGTCTTTTGAATCGCTATACTTTCCTCCTGTAAGGTTGGGCCACCTCCTTCATTAACAAAAGTTATTGTCCAGCGTTTTTCTGTCCATTGAGATATCTTTTTTTCTATATCATGAGCAAGAAATTGTGGGGTATTTTCAGAAAGTCTCAAGGTAATATGCCCAGCTTCAAAAGAAACAGGATGAACAAATTCTTTAACAAGGAGTTTGAAAGGAACGTCATTATGCTGTTCGGCTAATTGAACAATATCGTGCAAAGAATTAATCACGAGAGTTTTAGGTTCAGTAATCTTTTCTGTTGTTTGCGTGACAGAATGCGATAAATTTGCAATCTTTTCAGAAAGATCAGTAGATTGAGAAGTTTCTGGAATTTCTGTTACTTCTTGGGCGTTGATTTTGTCATGGTTTTGATTTTCAACTAAATTTTCTGGTTGTAAGGAATAATCTAATTGGTTTTTCAAAGATGTTTTTAAATCTGATTGATCGGCTAATGTATTTGAAACGCTCGAGGAAGCATGGGCTCCGACCATTGTTTCTTTTGCTATATTATTTGCATTCGTAGATTCTTGATGAGAAGAATTTGTAACGAGTGTGAGAGGCGTTTTTTCTTGCGTAAGCTTTTTTAAAGCTTCATCAAGAGTTGGTAGGTCAGCTGTGTGAGCAAGACGAATTAAAAGCATTTCAGCGGCTTGAAGTGGACGTGCAGTTTGATTAACTTCCTGTAAACCTTTGAGTAACATTTGCCAGTTTCGGGATAAAACAGGAACGGAAAGTTTTTTTGAAAAGTCTAAACTTTTTAAACGTTGTTCTTCAGTTAGTGAGAAATCTTCCACTATTTCTGGTGTAAAACGTAAACGTGTGACCAGATGATTAAAATCGGCTAGTTCTGTCAATATAGTAAGAGGATCAGCACCTGCTTCATATTGACTGCGTAATTCATGTAACGCATTGACAACATCGCCCTTCATGATAAATTCAAAAAGATCAATAATACGTGCTTGATCCGCTAATCCTAACATTGTACGCACCGCAATAGCATTAACATTGCCATTGCTATGGGCGATTGCTTGATCAAAAATGGATAATGCATCACGTGCAGATCCTTCTGCAGCACGGGCAATCATAGAGA
This sequence comes from Bartonella sp. AA23NXGY, assembly GCF_042197165.1. Lineage (NCBI taxonomy): Bacteria > Pseudomonadati > Pseudomonadota > Alphaproteobacteria > Hyphomicrobiales > Bartonellaceae > Bartonella > Bartonella sp. AA23NXGY. The sequence goes on from NZ_JBHIRO010000007.1 coordinate 92,957, forward strand.
GTGCTTGATCTTCTACTTCTACCTTTTCAGATTTCGCAATTTGACGCAAATGTGCACTCAAAGCTTTTGATTCAATACGTCGCAAATCAAAACGTTGGCAACGCGAAAGAATTGTAATAGGAACTTTGCGAATTTCTGTTGTGGCAAAAATAAATTTTACATGCGACGGTGGTTCTTCAAGAGTTTTCAATAAACCATTAAAGGCTTGTGTTGAGAGCATATGGACTTCATCTATAATATAAACCTTATAGCGTGCAGAAACAGGACGATAGCGTATTTGTTCAATAATTTCACGAATATCATCAATGCCCGTATGAGAAGCGGCATCCATTTCTATAACATCAATATGGCGTCCTTCGATAATTTGTGTGCAATGTTCACCAAGAGAGTCCAATACAGTTGTTGGTTGGTCAATATCTTTTGTTTTATAATTAAGCGCACGTGCCAAAATACGTGCTGTTGTGGTTTTACCTACGCCACGAATCCCTGTTAACATCCACGCTTGTGCAATACGACCTTTTTCAAAGGCGTTGGTGAGAGTACGCACCATAGCTTCCTGACCAATGAGGTCAGAGAAGTTTTGGGGTCGATATTTACGAGCAAGAACACGATAGGCTGTTTCTACCGGTAAATTTTCCATGAGTATTTCCAACTTCGAAGTTCTTTATGCGTACATTTTGATAATACAAAAGCATAGATCAATACTGTAGTCTCATATAAAAGGATTTTTTCTTAATCAAATTATTTATGGGACAATTTGTTTAAAAATAACAAAACCCCTTTATTTACTGCATACAAATGCTGCTCTGAAGATTAAAAATACCTCGCTAAAAGACAGCATAAAAAATAGTTTTTTCAGCAAAATAGGAGGTTGGAACGATGACCCGTACCAGAACTCGTTGGGGCTGCTTCTTTCCAGACCTGACCCAGTTGGCGAGTAGTTCGTCCACCACCAACCTCCCAAGCTCATATTGTCGATTTGGAATGAAAAATCAAGATCAGAAACGAAAAATATCCTAAGAACGACGAAGAATTTTCCTTTGCATTTAATTTATTGATATATAAACAACAAAGAGATTGTGGATTTATTAGTTTTTATAGCAGTAGCTCTGCATATTTATTTGGTATGAAAATATCTTTTCGCTTAAGATAGTCTGAATATATAATTATTCTCATTTGCTGAAACATGTAAGAGTTTTAGGATAGCTCCGTCTGTTCTAAAACTACGAAATTGGATCATTAAAAATTTACAACAGTTAAAGAAGCAAATAAAGTATATAGATCATGTAATTGGCTAACATGCGAAAGTTAGGGGGAAGAGTGCTATTTAAATAATTATAAAATATTGCTTTAATGGTGTTGCTCCTCTATACAAAAAATCCCAAACAGAATACATTTAATGTTGTACATTCACAGGCTTTTTAAAGAGCGATTGCTCAATACTCTTAACTATATTTCAAACTCTACTCGTAAATAGTATACATACTCTCCTTGAGATATAAGTCCATTGTGCACTATCTTTTTTATGCTTAATAAAAGTATAAATTTTAGCCCTCATACTACTTAACAACTCCCAATGTTGCGATCCCTTGCACTTGAGAGGCTTTATAAGAAGCATTTTTATTCCTTTTTTAATCGTTTTTACTCACACATCACTCCCATTTGTAACTTTCAAGGAAACGATTTTAATTGATTCAATATGAGATTTAAGATGGGAGGATCTTACTTTATTTGTGGTTGTAATTCAGTATAAAAAATCGAACTCTTATAATGATAAGTCAATATATTAAATATCTTATAAGAGAACCACCTCATTTCTATAGTGAATGAGAATATCAAATATGTAATATTTTTTCTTTTAACGTATATAAATACTGAGTAGATGTTATCGCTCTTTTTTGCGTGCTTGTTCTTTTAATTAAAAAACATTGATGTTTATCACAAGATGGATCAATATGTGAATTTTCATTATTTGAGAAAAGGTTTCATATATTTTTAAGGGACTGTACTCATGCAAGAGAAGATGCAACATTAAACGCTATAGAAATAAGGGGGTACTGATTTTATAAGCATAAAAATGGTTCTTATTCGATATAAGCGATATTTTATAGTTTCAAATAATTATATCCTTTAATAAGGAGGGAAAAGCGAGATGATTTTTTACAAAAGCTGAATGAGTATGATTTAAAATGCAGCGAGGAATGCATCTGTAGAGCAAATTTTACTTTTCTGTTTATCTAAGTGATTTGGGTACGATGTGCTTTATAGTACTTAAAATAAAGCAGTTGCAAAGATAGAAGTTATATTCTTATTAAAAAAATAGCTCTGATAGTAGAAAATACAGAACAATTTAATTTTAGTCATTTAGTTTTCGCAAAAGTTCTTTAATATCTAACCTTATAAGCAGCTTAAGGGTTGCCATATTAGGATAAAAATAACCTTTTCAGCGATTAGTTTTAATGGCTCATTATGCCCTATTTTGAAAAAAATACCTGAAAAAAGAATAACTCTACTCAAATTTAGATGTTATAGAAATATTGTTAATCATAACCTCCTGTGTCACAATCTGTTCCAACAACTTTTTTGTTCGTAATATTTTTAAAAATATAATGTCCTGACCAAGGAAAACTTATATGAAGAGATTTTATATTTTTTAGGGTAAAGATTTTCTTTTCTTTATCATGGGTTATTTTCTTTTCATCATCAACAAAAATTCTCAATTTGTTTAAATCAGAAGGGGCAGAGTATGATAAAGTAAAGGATACTTTCTTCGGTTTAAAGGTATTACAAGAGTATTCAACTCCTTGCTGGAATGTATAGGATGGTGTGATCACAACACTTTCATCCCGCGCAAAATTCCATTTTTTTTCACCAAAGCCAGCAAATGCAACACTAGAGTAGGCGAGAATATTTGCGGCTAATAATCCTCGCGTGAAGATTTTTTTCATTATCCTCTCCTTTTTTCTAAAGTGAGGTGAATCATAAATCAGTTTTTATAAAGATACAAGTTCAAACTTAACGCTAAAATCAGGGCTAAGTTGCATTTTCTAGTTTTAAACCATGTTTAGAATGATATTAATCTAAAAGATTCGAATACTCTATTATGTATAATAATTTGAATTGTTTTGAGAGCTAATTTAGAAGTTCGTTATCTTTATTGGAATATTGTCAGAGGAAATGACTTTTCTCAAGAGGCTCTCTTTAAATATATAAAGGGAAATAGATGGTACAAGCGTTTTTATTTTTGGTTACTGTGTTTTTTTACACTGGTTTTTATACGAGTTGAATTGCGGTTTATCATGATATAATTTGTGAGAAAATATTATGAAAATAATTTATATATTCTATTACGAGCTGTTTTTTCTTCTTCAGTGTTTATGAAGGGTGTTGAGTAGAAAAAACAGCCCTTTCAAAATGCGTTGCATTATGAAATTTTTACGATGCTTTTTGATATCAACAAAAAATGATAGCAGCTTAATTGCTTTTATATATACGATGTTCGATCGTTTTGTGCTGGATAAGTACCGATAATACGCAGTTCTGCAGAAAAGAAAGATAATTCTTCTAAGGCAAGTTTCATCATCGGGTCTTCAGGATGTCCTTCAATATCAACAAAGAATTGTGTTGCATTGAAATTTCCACCAATTTGATAGCTTTCTAATTTTGTCATATTGATACCATTCGTTGCAAATCCTCCCATAGCTTTATAGAGAGCTGCGGGGACATTGCGCACTCGAAAAAGAAGACTGGTGATGATTTTTTCGCCATTTTGAGGTTTGGGGACATGCCGTTTGGAGCGTGAAAGGATGACAAAACGGGTAATATTATGAGGGTTATCTTCAACATCTCTTTCAAGAATATCAAGTCCATAGAGTTCTGCTGCAATTAAAGGTGCTAAGGCAGCCTGTGAACGTTTAGCATTTTTTTTAATAAATTTTGCAGCTCCAGCGGTGTCAGCAGAAACAACAGGTTTCCAACCGTTGTTTCGTATGATTTTTCGGCATTGTGCAAGGGCATGCGTATGGCTGTGGACGGTTTTAATTTCGTCATGTGTAACGCCGGGCAAAACCATGAGTTGAAAATGGATAGGTAAAAAATATTCATCAATAATATAAAGAGATGACTGTGGTAAAAGATGATGAATGTCTGCAACGCGTCCCGCAAGGGTATTTTCAATAGGGATCATAGCAAGATCAGCTTTCCCGCTTTCCACTAAATTAAGGGCGTCTTCGAAAGTAGCAGAGGGAACAGCATCCATATTGGGGAACATATTGGAGCAAGCAATATGGGAATTAGCGCCGTATTCTCCTTGGAAAGAAATTTTATTGGTTTTTTTAAGTATTTTCATGCTAAAATCTCACAAACTCTATCGAGATCATGTTGTGTGTCTACACCTAAGGGAATTGTATCGACTATTTCCACATCGATACGCATATTGTTTTCTAATGCACGTAATTGTTCAAGTTTTTCACGTTTCTCAAGTGGTGAGGGTTTGAATGATACAAATTTCTCAAGTGCTTCGCGCCTATAGGCGTATATTCCAATATGGTGATAAAGAGGACCCTCTCCATAAGGTGCTTTGGCGCGCGTAAAATAAAGAGCACGAAGGCGATTTTGAGAAAGCGGTGTACCAATGATTTTGACAACATTGGGATCTCTTGTTTCATTTTCTTCAATGATTTTGGCACCCAAGGTTGCAATATCAGTAAAGCTATTTTCTAGAGGGCGTAGCGCACGAATGATTTCACGAGGCATGATTGTTGGTAAGTCACCTTGTATATTTAAAATGGCGTTGTAGCGTTGTTCAGGATCAATATGCACTAAAGCTTCATAAATACGATCAGATCCAGACTTATGATCACCTCGTGTTATGATATATTCATGCCCATAATCTGCAACAGCTTTAGCGATATCATTATGATCTGTTGCAACGATTGTACGTCCTATTCCAGCTTTTTTGGCTTGTTCTACGACATGAACAATCATCGGTTTTCCGCCAATTTCAGCGAGAGCTTTTTGAGGAAGACGGGTTGAGCCCATACGGGCAGGAATAAGAATAATTGGTTCAAGAGCCATTGTAAGATTCCCAATGTCATCTGTGATGCATTTATGATATTGTGTGTTATAAAGAAAAAGCTTAAACTAAAAATGGTAATAAAACCGTGAACATTTGAGTTTTTATGAATCGCTCGAGATTTATTTATTTTATTTGTGCTTGTTTATGTGTGCTGGTCGCTATTGTGGGGATTTCCACACTCAGCAATATAGTTTATGATCATCCTACATCAGTCCAATATCATCATACAGTTGCCAAGAATGATATATTTCAAGAAAAACAAAAAGCACCTGATGTTTCCCTATCACTAAATAGCCGCCTTCAACAAGGCAATTTTGAAAATGGCCGTAAAGTTTTTCGCCAATGTGCCATATGCCACACATCTGGACGCAATGAAGCAGGGCGTGTTGGTCCAGTTCTCTGGGAGATTGTTAACCGCCCTTTGGCATCAGCAGCAGGTTTTGCTTATTCACGGGCATTACGTGCTCATTCTGATCAAAAATGGGATTTTGTAACGTTAGATCGTTATTTACATTCTCCACGTGAAGCTTTTCCTGGGACCATTATGTCTTTTCGTGGAATTAAAAATGACCAAGATCGTGCCGATCTCTTGCTTTATTTACGCAGTTTATCCGATCATCCTGTTCCTTTACCAATGGATAATAATAAAGCGAACGAGCCAAATTAACTTATACCATAGATGTTAATTTTAGAAAGAAGTCTGATTTTTTTGTAATTTTAGTTTCACAGTTTTATAAAAAGAGCTCTTATTGATGTTTTGTTAGGGGGGAACGCCCCTCACGCAAAACAGAACATATTTAACATTGCATATTTACTCGCTTATTTTAAAGAGATCTTTTATAAAAATGCACTCTTTACGCTGTCGTCTGTGGATTGGTTTTCAAGATTTGTGTGCTTCACTTTTTCTACATATACTTGTCTGTGAAATTATTGCTGAAGGATTATCAATTTATGAGCCGCAGCTTTCTGCTTCTGAATGCAATAATTATGTAATTAAAGCTCTCCATGAGGTTTATCTCAATCCTTCTATATACAAATCCCCATGTACTTTTACATCAATTCCCATGTATTTTTCTTATGAACTGAGACAATTGATTGTTCTTATACGTGCAATAATCCTAAGCTGCATTTTATGATGCTTGATGAATAGACGTTTTCTCTTAAGGTTAGAAGTGTGTGGACAGATCATTGACCTTTTATAGTACCGATCACTAAAATATGACTTAGATTATTTATAGGTTATGGTTTGAAGTGAGCACTTTCATGTGAAACAATTTTTATGTGTGACTAGTAAAATAGTTGAATAGAGTTCCGTTGATTGTATTTTTATCTACGTTGAAAATTTTTTACACAAGAATACTGATGGGAGCTAAGTTTGCACGAGTCTCTGTCTATTTATAGACGATGACATGAAATTATGATGATAATCCATTATAGAGAATTATTTTTTCACAAAAGGTTTTCCATATTTGTGATAAATTTAATAGGTTTCATTGGTTACAATGTTTCGATGACTTACGATAAAATATTAGTATTTCAATACATATTGCGAGAGTGCTAAAAGTTAGTGGAAGAGAGAACATCATCAAGATTCTCCAAGCTTCTTAATAACTATGGCATTTTCTTTATAATTTGAGCGTTTATAAGTAATAATATTAAATTGTGCTAATAATCCATTATAGAGAAGAATCTTTCCTACTAATGGCTCTCCGATGTTTGTGATCATTTTAATAACTTCCATTGCTTGTAGGGTCCCAATAACACCGGGTAAAACACCGATAATTCCAGCTTCAGCGCATGTTGGAATAGTATCGGGAGCAGGAGGCGTGGGAAATAAATCGCGATAGTGAGGATTATTGTCTTTATATGGCATAAGGACGGTTAATGAGCCATTAAAACGTTCTACAGCACCACTTATTAAAGGTTTTTTACATTGGGCAGCGTGATCAGCAAGAAGATAGCGTGTCGTAAAATTATCACTTCCATCAACAATGATGTGGTAAGCATTGAGCAGTTTATCCACATTACTGTTATCTAAGCGTAGGGTGTGTTTTTCAACTACAACATGGGGATTTATTGCTTTTATAGTAGTTTCAGCACTGTCTGTTTTGCTTTTGTTGATTGCATTTGTTTTATGAATAACTTGGCGTTGTAAATTGGAAAGTGAAACGATGTCGTTATCGACAATTCCAAGAGTTCCAACACCTGCGGCAGCCAAATAGGTTAAGACAGGAGCACCAAGACCACCAGCGCCTACAACAAGAACGCGTGCTTTTTTTAGCTTTTGTTGCCCTGTACCACCAATTTCAGGCAAAATGATGTGGCGTGCATAGCGTTCGATTTCTTTGTTGTTTAATTCTATATCTGTTTCTTGTGTCATAAATTTTCTCTTGTCATAGTTCTTTTATTGTTTACTAAGTTTATGATGCATAGACCAGTCTGCTTTTAGGATAGAGAGGATTTATTTATGAAAATTGCCATTCAGATGGATCATATTTCAACAGTTCGGATTCAAGGAGATACGACATTTGCACTCGCTTTAGCAGCACAAGAACGTGGACATTCTCTCTTCCATTATACACCAGATCGTTTATCTCTATACGATGGTTGTGTGATTGCACGACTAGAGCCATTGATTGTACATGATAAAGAGGGAAGCCACTATCGATTAGAAAAGCCTGCTCGTACGGAATTAACAGATATGGATGTGGTTCTTTTACGCCAAGATCCACCTTTTAATCTCAATTATATCACAACAACTCATTTGTTAGAGCGTATTCATCCTAAAACACTCGTTGTGAATGATCCGGCATGGGTACGCAACAGTCCAGAAAAAATTTTTGTTACTGAATTTTCTGATCTGATGCCAGAAACATTAATTACCAAAGATATTGAAGAAATAACAGCTTTTAGAGAGACATTTGGCGATATTATTGTTAAACCACTTTATGGAAATGGGGGTGCTGGTATTTTTTATTTAAAACAAGATGATCGCAATTTAGCATCATTGTTAGAAATGTTTGCAGAAATTTATCACGAACCTTTTATTGTTCAGCGCTATTTAGAGGCAGTACGAAAAGGAGATAAAAGGATTATTTTGCTTGATGGTACACCTGTTGGAGCTATTAATCGAATTCCGACAGAAACAGATGTGCGCTCTAATATGCATGTTGGAGGTCGCGCGGAAAATGTGGAGTTAACAAAACGTGATTATGAAATTTGTGAACGCATTGGTCCAGCCTTAAAGGAACGCGGTCTTCTTTTTGTGGGGATTGATGTGATTGGAGATTATATAACAGAAATTAATGTGACGTCTCCTACGGGAATTCGTGAAATTAAACGCTTCTGCGGTACGGATGTTGCTCATTTGTTTTGGGATGTTATTGAGTTCAAGCGTTCAAATGAATTTATTTGACAGAGGACAAAAACATGGTTTTAAAAAAATGATCCATGTTGTTTTTTATATTTGTTATGTTGCAAATGTGAACTAGAATGACCGTATAATATAAATTAAGAGGCTTTGTTTTCAATTTTTAGGGAGTTTATAGATGAACAAAGTATTATCAATTGGAGTGGGATTGATTTTTGCGCTACTGCTGTCAGCAAATGGAGGCAATGCGCGCGATCAAATACAGATTACTGGTTCATCTACAGTTTTACCTTATCAAAAGATTGTTGCTGAAACATTTGGAGAAATTTATCCCCATTTTAAGGTTCCTGTTATCGAATCGGGAGGAACAGGAGCTGGTATTAAGGAATTCTGCCGTGGTATTGGGGAGAACACTGTTGATATTGTTAATGCTTCGCGAGCAATGAAACCGAGTGAATTACAGTCTTGTTTTGATGCTGGTGTAAAAGATGTTGAGGAAATACGTATTGGGTATGATGGCATTGTTTTTGCAACTGATATTAAGGGACCTGATTGGAAATTACAGCCAGTAGATGTTTATAAAGCCCTTGCTGCTCGAATTATTATAGACGGAAAGTTGCAACCGAATAATGTTTTGAAATGGAGTGCAGTTAATAGTGCTCTTCCTGATTGGACGATAGCAGCGTATATTCCTGGGGAGAAGCATGGGACACGTGAAGTTTTTGAGGAAAAATTACTTACTAAGGGGTGTAAAGAGAGTGGGGCAGTTGAGGTGATGAAGTCTTTAGGAATGGATGATAAGGAGATACACACTGCTTGTATTGCGGTACGTAAGGATGGAAAAGCGGTTGATATTGATGGTGATTATTCTGAAACATTTGCGCGTCTAACTTCTAATAAAACAGGGGTTGGTATTTTTGGTTTGTCTTTTTATCAAAATAATGCTGATAAACTAAAGGTTGCCGATATTAACGGTTTTGCGCCAACAGTTGAGACGATTTCTAGTGGACAATATCCGGTTTCTCGTCCGCTTTTTTTCTATATTAAGAAAGCACATTTAGGTATTATTTCAGGTTTGCGAGAGTATGTTGACTTTTTTCTTTCTGATCAAATGATTGGTCCAGAGGGTCCTTTGGCTGAATATGGTTTGATTGTTTCTCCTGAAAAGGAGCGTCAAGCACAGCGTTCTGATTTTTCTGCTGGTCGAGTAATGACATTGAAATAATTTGCAGGGAAAATTTGTTGGATTTCTGGGATAGGGAATTTGGATGCTATTTTTTTATAAAAACTGAAAGATAAAATGCGCATTTCCTTTATTATTTTGTTATTATTGACTTTTGGATTTTGTGGTTTTTGTATTTCTTATATGCGAGCACGCATTCTTGAATACAGACAACATAAAATGCATTCTCGTGCGTATTATTATGGCTGGTGGACATTTTTGATTACTGTTATTCCAGCTTTTATTTTTTTAATTGTTTGGGATGCTGGGAGTACAATTTATTTAGAATATAATGCCTCTCGAGAGCTTGAGGCGTATAGTGCGCATGTAACAGAGCCTGTAAATCACGATCTACTTTGGGAGACACTTCGAAGTCTCATCAAAAAGATTCATCGCTTTGAGGGGAATCTTTCTAGCGCTTCCTATAAGGAAGTGCAGGCACAATTACTCGCGAAGGGATTGATTTTATCCGATGAAGCATCGGATGATGTGTTCAAAATAGCACAGTCGTGGGTATTCTCTTCTGAAAAGCTTAAGTTTATAGGTTATGTTTTTCTTTTTGCTATTGCGTCCTTTGGTTTTATCTGTGGAATGATGCAAATTGCGCCTCATCAACGTGCCCGTAATAAGGTTGAATCTTTTATTATTATTGGATTGATTTGTGCATCTATTGTTGCAGTCTTGACAACAATAGCCATTGCGCTTTCTATGCTTTTTCAGACAGTAAGCTTTTTTCAGTCTGTATCCTTTTCAAATTTCTTTTTAGGAACAGTTTGGGATCCGCGTTTTTCCGCGAGCGGTTCCAGCGATGAAGTAGGACAATTTGGTTTAATACCGCTTCTTGCTGGTACGCTTTATATTGCATTTGTTGCCATGCTTTTTGCTGTACCTATAGGACTATTTTCAGCTCTTTATATGGCGGAGTATGCTTCTGCGCGATTGCGAGCAATTGTGAAGCCATTGTTAGAAGTTCTTGCTGGCATTCCAACGATTGTTTATGGCTTTTTTGCTTTGAAGGTTGTGGGACCATTTTTACGAGATCTCTCTGCTTCTCTCTCAGACGGGGTTAGTTTTATTATGGCACAAAGTGTTTTGACTGCTGGAGTTGTGATGGGAATTATGTTGATACCTTTTGTTTCCTCTTTATCGGATGATGTTATTACGGCTGTTCCACGCATTTTACGTGAAGGTTCTTATGGTTTAGGCGCAACGCAATCTGAAACAATTAAAAAAGTTGTTATACCAGCAGCGCTTCCAGGGATTATGGGGGCCATTTTGTTGACGGCATCGCGTGCAATTGGAGAAACAATGATTGTGGTTTTGGCGGCAGGTGTTGCAGCAAACTTAACACTCAATCCTTTCGAAGCAATGACTACGATGACTGTTAAGATTGTTAATCAATTGACCGGTGATTTTGAGTTTAATTCTCCACAAACTCTGGTGGCTTTTGCCTTAGGGATGACGCTCTTTGTTATGACACTTTTGATGAATATTCTGGCTCTTTATATTGTGCGTAAATATCGGGAACAATATGAATGAATGAAGATTTTTTTCCTCGTCGCAATATTAGTCTCAAGCGTCGGTATTGGGCTGAACGTCGTTTTCGTGCCTATGGTTTGATTGCCATTTTTATTGGTTTATTTTTTTTATTTACGCTTTTATGGTCTATCATTAGTCAGGGTTATACAGCTTTTTTTCAAAGTGAAATGACATTATCAATTTATTTGGATGAAAAGATCATTGATCCAAGTGGTCAACGTAAAACAAAACCACAAGTGCTCATGACGGCGAATTATCCACTTCTTGTACGCAATGCTTTAGCGAAGAAACTTAATATCAATCAAAATGATCGAGCCTCTCTTTTGGACGTTAACCGGATGTTTTCAAATGGTGTCCGTGTTCAACTGCGTGAAATGGTGACAAAGAATCCAAAACTGATTGGCACAATGCAAAAAGTTAAAGTTTTGGCATCTGCGGATATTGATTCTGCTTATAAGGGACAGATTGATCTGCGTGTAGCAGAAAAAAACCGTAAAGTTTCTAATCGACAAATAGAATGGATAAAGCGTTTAGCGCATGATGGTACGCTTTATAAAACATTTAATATTGGTTTTTTTACATTTGGCGCTTCAAGTCGTCCTGAGACTGCGGGATTAGGTGTTGCGATCATTGGTTCTCTTTATATGATAGGCATCGTTTTATTAGTTTCCCTTCCGATAGGCATAGCAACGGCTCTTTATTTAGAAGAATACGCACGCAAAAATAAATTTACAGATTTTATAGAGGTTAATATCAATAATCTTGCAGCTGTTCCTTCAATTGTGTTTGGTCTTTTAGGACTCTCTTTTTTTGTTAATTTTTTAGGATTACCACGTTCAGCCTCTTTTGTTGGTGGTCTTGTTTTAGCGCTCATGACTCTTCCCACGATCATTATTGCAACACGTTCTGCTCTGCGTGCTGTTCCTCTCTCTATTCGTTCTGCAGCTTTGGGGTTGGGAGCATCAAAAACACAAATGATTTTTCATCATGTTGTTCCTTTAGCTGCGCCTGGCATTTTGACAGGCACAATTATTGGAGTCGCTCAGGCTTTGGGTGAAACAGCTCCTTTGCTTTTGATTGGAATGGTTGCTTTTGTTGTTAATATTCCTACGACCCCCATGGATCCAGCAACGGCTTTGCCTGTTCAAATTTTTATGTGGGCGGGTGAAGCAGAGCGTGCTTTTGTTGAAAAGACATCAGGTGCTATTATTGTATTGATGATTTTTCTTGCGATCATGAATATTTCTGCGGTTTTTTTACGTCGACGATTTGAACGCCGCCAGTAATTTTAATAAAACAACAGCTTTGATAAGATTTTTGTAAGGTGAATTTTTGTAATGAAGATTAAAATGCGCGGTCAGGATGTGAAGGTTTCTTACGGAGATAAAGAAGCACTCCACGGTATTACACTTGATATTCCTGAACATCAAGTAACTGCTTTGATTGGTCCATCAGGATGCGGAAAGTCAACTTTTTTGCGTTGTTTTAACCGTATGAATGATACGATTGAAGGCGCTAAAACAACTGGTCTTATTACCTTAGATGGGGAGAATATTTATGACACACGGATTGATGTTGTAGAATTGCGCGCTCGTGTTGGAATGGTTTTTCAAAAGCCCAGCCCTTTTCCAAAATCTATATTTGAGAATGTTGCGTATGGTCCACGCATTCATGGTTTAGTTAAAACACGCTCTGAATTGCATGATGTAGTTGAAAAGAGTTTGAGGCAGGCAGGTTTGTTTGAAGAAGTAAAAGACCGCCTTCATGATCTTGGAACAAGTTTATCAGGGGGACAACAACAGCGTTTGTGTATTGCACGTGCTATTGCGGTTAGTCCTGAAGTTATTTTGATGGATGAGCCATGTTCAGCTCTTGATCCTATTGCGACAGCACGGATTGAAGAGCTTATCGATGCGTTACGGCAAAATTATACAATTGTTATCGTAACGCATTCCATGCAACAGGCCGCGCGTGTTTCTCAACATACGGCTATGTTTCATTTAGGGCATTTGGTAGAAGTTGGTGCGACTGAAATGATCTTTACCTCACCAAAAGAGCAACGGACGCAAGATTATATTACGGGGCGTTTTGGATAGGTGAATTGAGGAGTATAAGATATGTCTATGAAACATACTGTCCGTTCTTATGATGCAGAACTAAAATATTTAAGAGTAAGGATTACAGAAATGGGAAGCCATGCAGAAAGGATGATTGAACGTTCTGTCGCATCGGTTGTGAGTAGTGATCTTCAACTTGCAACGACAGTGATTGCCGATGATGTGTTTTTAGATGAAGCAGAACGTGACATTGATGAAAAAGCGGTTGCTATTATTTGCAAACGCCAACCGATGGCTGTCGATTTGCGTGAAATTATTGGAGCCATTCGTATTTCTTCTGATCTTGAACGGATTGGGGATATGGCAAAAAACATTGCTAAAAGGACTGTTGCACTTTCAGAAATACGTCAATCTGCTTCTGTTTATCATGGGCTTGAAACAATTACAGCTTTAGCACTCAATCAATTAAAAGAAGTCTTAAATGCTTATACGAGTCGCCTATTAGAGCGTGTTGACGCGGTGCGTGAGCGTGATGAGAAGATTGATGCTTTGTATACTTCTCTTTTTCGTGAACTTTTGACGTATATGATGGAAGATATGCGCAATATTACGGTTTGTACGCACTTACTGTTTTGTTTAAAGAATATTGAACGAATTGGTGATCATGTTACTAATATTGCTGAAATGCTGCATTATATCATAACGGGTTACCATATGTCCTCTGATCGTCCTCGTGATGACCTTACTTATAAAGTTGGGGTAGGTGAGAAGAAAATAGATTAAAATTTTTCTTATATGTATAAAATAAGTTTGTAGATATATGAGTATTTTCTTACAGTGCAGCTATAAGAAGAATAAGATAACCATTTTATGGCAAAGCACAAAGAAGCAACAAAGAGTTTTTTCAGAGAAGCATGGCAGATTGTTAACTCTTGGTTTGACATATTTGTATATTGGATGATATCATCACTCGTATTGTGGCAGGAGGGGAGTTTTCTAGGGGAATTTCCTTTCAGATCATTTTGTTAAAATTTTATATTAAAGGGGATATCTGTATTATTTTTTCGTATGTAGAAGAAGTGGATAGTGTTACTTTATTGTAATTGAAACGTGTGGGTTATTATAGCCTATATTGAACCATGAAGAATAACAATATCGATCTGTAAATTAAGAGTTTTTTATTTTTTATTTTGCATAGATACTTTTTGATTACCTCTTGTATTAAAATTTTACTGAGTGGTAACAATTAGCTATGTACTTTATTGAGAGATACATTTAAAGCTCATTTCAAGACTTGAATAGCTCAGAGATTATAGGAATGTGTTGCATAAGATGAAAAAAAATCGTTGGAATGTATTTGTTACCTGTTGTGTAGCGCCGTTAGTTGTTGTGGGGTGTGCTTCAAATCATTTAGATACTGGAAAAATAAATAATAATAAGACAAAAACGGTTACGTATCCATTGACAGAGCGTCAATGTCTTATGCGAGCGATGTATTTTGAATCAAATCGCACAAGCCGTGAAGGAATGATTGCCGTTGGGACGGTTGTTATGAATCGTGTTAATTCAACCGCCTATCCTAAGACGATTTGTGGTGTTGTTGGTCAATATAGGCAATTTGCTCCTGGTGTTTTAACGCGTCCTATGACGGAGAAAGCATCTGTTGCTCGTGTAAGAGAGGCGGCTGATGCCGTTTTACGGGGTGAACGAGATAAGAAAGTTAAACACGCTAAGTTTTTTCATACCGCTGGTTTGTCTTTTCCGTATAAAAACATGCATTATGTTCAGGTTGCAGGGGGAAATGCTTTTTATGAAAAACGATCACGTGATGGAGAGCTTCAAGTTCCTACAAATAATCGCCCTTATGATGTTGCTTATGCTTTTGCTCAAGAACGTTCTGGTCATGCGCCAAGCTTTATAGATGAAGGCTTAGAGAGTAGGGGCGTAAAGGCAGAGAAAAGTACATCTCCTTCGACAGAAGTAGCACAGTCCAAGATGGCACATCCTGCGCCTTTTGCTATGGTACAGCTTGATAAAGTTCCTATCCCTGCCTATGCACCTCAACATCTAGCTAGGAAAGAGGAAAATAAAACGATTATGGTTTTACCTTCATCTGATCAGTTAAATGCAATTGTTGCAATGTTAGAAAAACGACACAGGAACTAGTAAGTTTTTCATGACCAAAGAAGGATGATATACCCATTGCGGTTTATGAATTAAGTGAATTTTAGCGATAATGATACGCATAAATATACGTAGAGAAAGCGAACTCAAAGGATCTGAAAAACAATTTATAATATGACGACATAAAGAACGCATTCTATTTAAAGAAGGGTATTGGTAATGTACTTTGATATTCATGAGACAATTTTGCCTGAAATGCTTAATCGTCTTGCAGAAATTACAGTGAAAGTGGGGTTGAATTTACAAGAGGGGCAGGATCTTGTTTTAACTGCTCCAGTTTCAGCGTTACCTTTTGTTCGGCGTATTGCATATCATGCTTATAAGGTTGGTGCTGGTGTCATTACACCAATTTTTAGTGATGATATGTTATCGCTTACACGGTTTGAAAATGCCCATACAGCTAGTTTTGATTGTGCTCCTTCTTGGCTTTATGAGGGAATGGCAAAGGCTTTTGAAAATGGGGCAGCGCGTTTAGCGATTGTTGGTGATAATCCTTTGCTCCTTTCCAATCAGGATTTTGATAAGGTTTCACGTTTAAATAAAGCCACTTCAATAGCTTACCAGCCGGCACTCAAGCAAATATCAAATTTTGCTATGAATTGGTCGATTGTTGCTTATCCAACAGCAGGATGGGCTGAGGCAATGTTTCCTTCTTTACCACTTAATGAGGCGATTAAAAAATTAGCCGATGCAATTTTTTCTGCTTCACGTGTTACAGGAGAAGATCCGGTGCAGGCGTGGACTGTTCATAATGCACATTTGAAGAAACGGTCATCTTGGCTTAATGAGCAGCGTTTTTCTGCCTTACACTTTACAGGGCCAGGGACTGATTTAACTGTTGGTTTGGCAGATGATCATGAATGGCATGGTGGTGCATCCGTTGCTCAAAATGATGTTATTTGCAATCCGAATATTCCGACAGAAGAAGTTTTCACGACTCCTCATGCTCATAAGGTTGAAGGTTTCGTTCGCTCAACAAAGCCCCTTTCCTATCAAGGAACTCTGATTGATAATATTGAAGTACGTTTTGAAGCCGGGCGTATTGTTGAGGCTCGTGCATCAACAGGCCAAGAAGTTTTACAGCAGGTTTTGCAAAGTGATGAGGGTGCAAGCCGGTTGGGCGAAGTTGCCCTTGTGCCCCATTCTTCACCAATTTCTAAGAGTGGCCTCCTTTTTTATAATACCTTATTTGATGAAAATGCTGCATGTCATATTGCTTTAGGGCAGTGTTATTCCAAATGCTTTTTAGATGGGGCATCATTGACGTCAGAAGAGATTGCAGCACGTGGTGGGAATAAAAGTGTCATTCATATTGACTGGATGATTGGTTCTGGTGAAATTGACATAGATGGCATTACCCAAGATGGTGTAAGAGTTCCTGTATTTCGTAAGGGTGAATGGGCTTAATTTTGTTACCATAAAACGCGGTCATTTGAGGTAGGGTGGGATGTAAGCTTTATTGATACGTTAAGTATTTTAGAGTGTGTGGTATATATTCAAGGCAGGGTTTGTCCATAAAGCCTTTAGTTAAATGATTCACATGAGTAGGAATCCAAGTAAAATCGACTCATCAAGAATTTGTTTAGTAGATGTAGAGGAAGTCTTCGTTTTTTGAGGGGGGAAGAAGTCAATTTATCAGTGATACGATTGGAAAGTGTATAATTATTAAAGAAGAGTAATGCCTGAGCTTCCTGAAGTAGAGACAGTTCGTCGTGGACTTGAGTCCGTTGTAACTGATGCAAAGATAGTATCTGTCAAACTTAATCGTAGAGATTTGCGCTTTCCTTTTCCTGAGGCTTTTTCTGAGCGCCTTATTGGCAGAACAATTATAGAACTTGGTCGGCGTGCGAAATATTTATTATTTCATCTTTCTCAGGATGAAACGATTTTAAGCCATTTAGGAATGTCTGGTTCATGGCGTATAGAGAATGATTTTTTAAGAAAAGCTTGTTCAGCGTCAAGTAAATTAGTTAAACATGATCATTTTGTCATGGATATTCAGACAAAGAATGGTGACGTTTATCGTCTTATTTATAATGATGTGCGTCGCTTTGGGTTTATGCTTTTAGTCGATACGGATAAGCTTTATGAACATCCACTTTTAAATAAGCTAGGTCTTGAACCTATAAGTAATTCGTTTTCTGGTCGTTATTTACAAAAGGCTTTTGTTAATAAAAAAATGTCTCTCAAGGGTGTTTTACTTGATCAGTCTATTGTTGCAGGTCTTGGGAATATTTATGTTTGTGAAGCACTTTGGCGGAGTCGTTTGTCTCCACAACGTGGTGCATTTACATTAGCATCAAAAACGGCACGTGCACGTGAATTTGCAGATTCTTTAGCACAAAATATACGCAATGTGATTTCTGAAGCCATTTTGTCTGGTGGCTCTTCTTTACGTGATTATATGCATATAGATGGTTCGCTTGGTTATTTTCAGCATGCTTTTTCAGTTTATGGACGAGAAGGCAAGCAATGTTTGGAATGTGGAGCGCCTATTATGCGCATTTTACAGGCTGGACGTTCAAGTTTTTACTGCTCACAATGTCAAAAATGAATAAGGTGTCTTGCAAAATCTTACAAGAGGCTTAAAGTCATCGCATCTATAATATAATTACACAAGGCTTGAAAGGTTTTTTTTATGCTGAATAAAGTACTAACACATCTTGATGGAAATATAGAGAAGAGCCTTGAACGCCTTTTTTCTCTTTTACGTTTTCAATCGATTTCTACAGACTCGGCTTACAAGGATGCATGTCGTAAAGCAGCTGATTGGTTAGTGGAGGATTTAAAAAGCATCGGTTTTGAGGCTTCACGCCGTGATACGCCGGGGCATCCAATGGTTGTTGGGCATCATCCTGGACCTTCAGATGATTGTTTGCATGTGCTGTTTTACGGACATTATGATGTTCAACCTGTTGATCCATTGAGTTTATGGGAGGATGATCCATTTACACCTTCTTTAAAAGAGAGAGATGGAGAGAAAGTTATTTGTGCTCGTGGAGCTTCAGATGACAAAGGTCAGTTGATGACTTTTATTGAAGCATGTCGTGCATTTAAGAAAGAAACAGGGCAGCTTCCTATTAAAGTTACTGTTTTATTTGAGGGAGAAGAAGAATGTGCTTCTCCTTCCCTTATTCCTTTTTTAAAAGCAAATACAGATGAACTTAAGGCAGATTATGCATTGGTTTGTGACACGTCAATGTGGGATGCGGATACACCATCTATTGCTCTTTCTCTTCGGGGAATTATGGCAGAAGAGATTATTATCACAGCAGCGAATCGTGATTTACATTCTGGTTATTTTGGAGGAGTAGCAGCTAACCCCATTCGTATTTTAACGAAAATCTTAGCAGGACTTCACGATGAAAATAATAGGGCAACACTTCCTGGTTTTTATGATGGCGTAGAAGAAACACCTCCACAAATTTTACAATCATGGAATGCACTTAATTGTACTGCTGAAAATTTTCTTGGTCCTATAGGACTTTCCGTTCCAGCTGGTGAAAAAGGGCGGAGCATTTTAGAGCTTGTATGGGCACGTCCTACCATGGAAATTAATGGTATTAGTGGCGGCTATGAAGGGGAAGGGATGAAAACGGTTATTGCTTCTCAAGCGAGTGCAAAAGTATCGTGTCGTTTGGTGCATAAGCAAGATCCAGAGAAAATACGCCAAGCGTTGCGTGATTATGTACGTAGCTCAATTCCTGCTGATTGTAAGGTTGAATTTAAGAATCACGGTTCTTCTCCGGCACTTCAGATTTCTGATGATTCATCTTTTATCAAGGAGGCGAAGGATGCTTTATCACAAGAGTGGGAAGTGCCTGCTGTTTTGACAGCCATGGGGGGCTCGATCCCAATTGTAGCAGATTTTCGGTCAATTCTTGGTATGGAAACTCTTTTGGTTGGTTTTGGACTGGCTGATGACCGTATTCATTCTCCTAATGAAAAATATAATTTAAAATCGTTTCATAAGGGGCAGCGGTCTTGGGCGCGTATTCTTGCTGCTTTAGCAAGTAGGAGGGTAAATGGCTGAGATTCGCGTTCATCAAGGTGATTTACCAAACTTAGACAATTATAAAACTGATGCCATTGCGATTGATACCGAGACTTTAGGATTACAACCCTATCGTGATCGTTTATGCGTTGTTCAGCTTTCTTCTGGAGATGGTACTGCCGATATTATACAGATTGCTAAAGGACAAAAGAATGCACCTAATTTGGTCAAGCTTCTTGAAGATAAAGCAGTCGTAAAAATATTCCATTTTGGGCGTTTTGATCTTGCTATTTTAGCACATACATTTGGTGTTATGCCAGAGGCTATTTTTTGTACAAAGATTGCTTCGAAACTCACGCGCACTTATACGGATCGTCATGGCTTGAAAGAAATTTGTAATGAATTGCTGAATGTGAATATTTCTAAACAGCAACAATCTTCGGATTGGGCGGCAGAAACGTTATCACAGGCACAAATTGAATATGCTGCGTCGGATGTGTTATATTTGCATCGTTTAAAGGTTATATTTGAAGAACGTTTAAGACGTGAAGAGCGAGAAAATGTTGCCAAGGCATGCTTTCAATTTTTGCCTATGAGAGCTAGGCTTGATCTTTTAGGATGGGCGGAAGTTGATATTTTTGCGCATAGCTAACTTTAAAATTGGCTTTTAAATGGAGTTAATTATTGATGTGAGAGGACAAAATGCTTGTACATTATGGGCATTTTATCCTCTCATCTTTTCTGATAAGAATTATAATAAATTCTTAAGTGCTATTTCATTTGAAGTTTAGGCAATAAAGGTACTTTTGCGAATTCATATTTTTTATTTTTGTAACAGCTTTTATTTGAAACAAAGCAATTTTGAGGAGAGGCTGGAAACATACGGTAGGTTGGAAGACTTAAATCTCTGAAACCGGTATACAGCCTAATTGGGGGAGAATATGAATGTGTAAATGTAAAAACCAAATCTCATCTTTACCATCATTTTTAATTCTGCTTTACGACTTTTAAAAGTATTTAAAGCAATGTCTGTTAAATAATAGAGATTACGCATTGCCTCATGTTTTTAATGGATTTACGTTCTTCGTGTAAAACAGAACTCCCTAAACGGAATATATTTGTGTTGCTAATTCATGTGCTTTTTGTAAAGAAACCGACACCCAAGTTCATTTTACGGTGGTGCTCATAAAAGATATAACAATAAAGCTTCCAATACCAATATAAAATCTATTGAACACTACCATCTTTATGCTTATGGAGTAACAAGCCGCTACCATCCACACAACTGTGCCAATTCCCAATGTTGTGTAAGTCCTTAGCACTTGAGACGGTTCATAAGAGACATTTTTAGTCTTTTTAGTGTTTTTATCCACACAGCTCTTCCAACTTGTAACGTGCAAACAAATGGTTTTGATTGATTCAACATGAAAAAGATTTGGAATAAGAGAATCTTATGGTATTTAGGATTCTCAGTCAATATGGATAACGCTATATTATCATTATAAATCAGTATATTATATGAAGTTCGTATAGTTTATTATTTTCAGACGATACTTCGTGCCTTTATTTATTACTCAATAAGTAATTTCTATGTTGGCAGAGCAGGGCAACTTTCTTTTATTTTAAAATTAAAATGCTCCAAAGCTTTATTTTTAAGGATTCTCACTTTTTATCTATAAACATGCTATTTTTTCTGGAAATTTGCAATGAACGCACTAGATAAAATCCATTATGAATATTTGATGAGGTTAAATTTATGAACATAAAATATTTTATTACAGCTTTTGCTACTTTTGCTTCAATCTCTATGGCTCAAGGTGCAAGTTTTTTAGCGTCTCAAAACCTTATACAGAGAGCATCTTCGGCTGTTCCTCCAATAGGTTTTTTTACTGGTGAACAGCTTCGCAAGTTATTATCTGAAGTTTTTCAGATAGAACTTTCTTGCACAAATAACAGCGAAAGCATAACAGCAGCTAAGTTAGTACCTGTGTTACATTCTGGTAAAAAAAGAGATCATTATCCTAAAAGAAGACCAGGGAAAAAAGGACGGCCAAACCTATTTGCACGAGGTCCAATGAGTTTTTAAAAAGTGAAAAAACAACATCAAGAAGTATAATATATGCTTTGAAGTTGAAAAAGAGGGATATTTTTTCTGCCAAATTCATGATTTTTAAAGCAAGGGGTGGTTTGAAAACTTTCAGAAAGATTTCTCATTTTTTCAGCTTTAAGGAGATTTCTATATAAGTTTTAATGTTTATCATACCGGTTGTCTGTCTTTAGGTATTTTTTTCAATTTCGTCTTGTAAAGGAGTATGAAATGATAGCCTACAAATAAGGCTGAATCTCTGAAAAAGACTTTACTATAAGGTTGAGAGAAGAAAAAAATGGTAAATATGTCAAAAAGGAATAAATGCCTAAATAAAAACAAAGAGCAAGCGTGATGAAATTGCATGTAATCTTGTTGCAGTCCATAGGGTAGTGGAGATCTTGTTCATGTGCGCTACAAGCGTTCTTTACAATGATGAAAAAATAATCAAAGTGCTATTCACATTTGGTTATGCGAAGGATGAAGCTAAAAACGTTGTTTGTATGAATTTAAATGGAACAGTTAGATTTAGCTGCCCTCAATATTGTAACGGTCTTCACTATTACAATATTGAGAGTATTAATAGGAAGCATTTTAGCTTTTAAATAGTTTTATTTATTCACACACTTGCTTGTTTGTGAGGTGCAGAGGGATGGTTTTGGTTTCTTTAATATAAAAAGGCTTAAGATAAGAGCATCGTCAATATTGCAGACGAATTAATATAAAAGATATTTTTTCATTGTAAATCAATATATTATATTTTTATGTCAATAGCACACGCTTTACACGGAGGGTACTGTGGCGCAGTTTTTTTATCAAAATGATAAAGGAGAGAAAACGTGAGGAAAAGAGACCATTTGTGCATGGGCATAGTTTTATTCTCATTTATTACAGATCAAGCAATTAAGGGTACTTTGATTGGCTTTTTGTTTTTTTTATAAGTGTATCATTTTTGCTACAGATATCTGAAGATGGTGCTCTATATGAAACGGTGTGTTCAAATAAATATTCAGCTATGGAGAGAAAATATGAATATGAAATGGTTAATAACAGCTTCTGCTTTCGCTTTTGTTTCAGCTTCAGCAGCACAAGCAGCAGATGTTATTGTTCCCCCAAGACCAACACCTGTTGCTCCCGTTATTGTTGCTCCAACTTTTTCTTGGACAGGTTTTTATGTTGGGGGCCAGATTGGTGGTTTTTCGGGTAAAACGAAAATGGATATTCTCAGTAACGGAAAAAAGATTCCAGTGCCTGATGACCTTTTGCCTAAACTCTCTGGTTTCATGGGTGGTCTTTACGCAGGTTCCAACGTTGATCTTGGTAATGGCCTTATTCTAGGTGTTGATACAGATATCATGTGGTCTAATAAAGATGACACGAAGACAGGAAAAACATATGTCATTGCCCCAGAACACATCAATTATATTAACAAGGTATTAAAAGATGCTGCAATTAATATTGGTAAAGATGCGCTTAAACCTGGCGCTAAACGAACCCACAGTTTCACTTTTAAAGAAAAGTGGGCTGGTGCAACGCGCGTGCGTATTGGTTTTGCAGCTGAACGCATTATGCCTTATGTTGCTGGTGGTATCGCTTATACACAGCTTCAAGATAGTGCGTTGATTTCAATAACAGATAAAGATTCAGACAAAGTAATCGCTTCTGGTACTCTGTCTGATGAAACAAAGACCCTTGTTGGTTACACCCTTGGTGCTGGTGTTGATTTAGCAATGACCAATAATATTATTGTACGTGCGGAATATCGTTACTCAGATTTTGGTAAAAAGAAATTCTCAAATGATAAATATGAGACTTCTTACAAAACCAATGATTTCCGTGTAGGTGTTGCTTACAAATTTTAACAGATGGTAAGTTAAATAACGAAGAGGCTCCGTCTTTGACAGAGCCTCTGTTATTTTCTGTTGCTATATTATTACACAACACATAATTTATTGTGGATATGAAAAGATATTCTTCAGGTTTTTTAAAAAAATATTATTGCATAAGCAATAAACAATAATTATATTTAAAATCAATAAGTTATTACATTATACAGCTTACGGTTTCTCGTACAAAATCAAGCTATGAAGCATTTTTTTCTGGGATAAGCCCTCCATTTTCTGTAACTGTATCATTTTTACTACAGCTTTTCTTTCTGTAATCTTGTAGCACTGTGCTCATAAATAAATTAGGAGCAAAGTTTATGAATATAAAATCTTTAGTAACAACTTCTGTTATCGCTATAGCAGCAGCTTCTGCAGCACAAGCTGCTGATGTTGTTATCCCTCGTGAAACAGCCCCAGCAGTCATCGCAGCAGCCCCTGCCTATTCTTGGACAGGTTTTTATCTTGGTGCTCAGATTGGTGGTCGTTCAATGAAATCTGACAAAGGTTCTAGCACTTTAGGTTGGCACGATCTTAAGCTTTCCGGTATGCTCGGTGGCCTATACACAGGTTACAATGTTGATCTCGGCAATGGTGTGATCTTCGGCTTGGATACAGATGTCTCTTTTATTGGTAAAAAAGACACAGTTGATTACGGTACATGGGATGTTGGAACAGCAGTTACTAAAACTGTTGAAGGTATTAATAACATCCTTACAGAAGCTAAGATCCCACTGAAAGATGGTTTACAAGTTAAAAAATTCGATAAATACACCGAAAGTGTTACTATGAAAGAAAAGTGGTCTGGTGCTACACGCGTTCGCATTGGTTTTGCTACTGATCGTATCATGCCTTATATCGCTGGTGGTGTTGCTTATACGCAGATTCAGGGCATTTCAGCAATTGAAGTGAAAAAAGCTAGTGATGCTGGTGATGATGCTAATAAGGTTATTGCTTCTGGTAACGTATATGATGAAAAAAAGACCCTCGTTGGTTTCACCCTTGGTGCTGGTGTTGACTTCGCAATGACAGACAACGTTTTGTTGCGTGCAGAATACCGTTATTCAGACTACGGTAAAAAGAAATACTTTAAAGACACAGCTGAACTTCAATACAAAACCAATGATTTCCGTGTAGGTGTTGCTTACAAATTCTAATTTCGTAAACAACGAAATAAACTTCCAAGAGGCTCTGTCAAAGACAGGGCCTCTATTATTTTCTGTTGTTATATTATTACTCACTCCATATTTATTGGAG
The DNA here is from genome assembly GCF_042197165.1 of Bartonella sp. AA23NXGY. NCBI lineage: Bacteria > Pseudomonadati > Pseudomonadota > Alphaproteobacteria > Hyphomicrobiales > Bartonellaceae > Bartonella > Bartonella sp. AA23NXGY. The sequence goes on from NZ_JBHIRO010000007.1 coordinate 117,626, forward strand.
ATATAAAAATATTTTCATAAACGACAGACAAGAATTACATTCAAAATCGATAAGTTAACTTACGAATTCTCGTACGGAGTGAAGTTAATAGCGTTGTAAAGTCATGCAGCGATTTTGTTTTGAGCGCATCCTCCATTTTCTATGACTGTATTATTTTTTACGACAGCTTTTCTTTATGTAATCTTGTAGCATTATCCTCTAAATAAATGAGGCGCAAAGTTTACGAATACAAAATCTTTAGTAACAACTTTTGTTATCGCTATGACTACAGCTTCTGCGGCACAAGCTGCTGATATTGTCATTCCTCGTAAAACAGCTCCAACAGTTATCATAGCTCTTTCGTTTTCTTAGACAGGTTTTTATCTTGGTAGTTAAGTTGGCAACTTTTCAAGTCAAAGTTGATGTATTTGATTTAGAGACAAAAGAAAAAACTTTAGATAAAGATGCACTACCTAAGTCTTCCGGTTTCATAGGTGGTATTTATTTTAGGTTCCAACATAGATCTTGAAAATGTCCTCATTCTAGGTGTTGAAACCGATGCAGTCTGGGCAGACCGAGGAGAGACGAAGACGGTCTCAAAGATTCTTACGATTGATGATTTTAATGATGAATTTGAAGATGCTGGTGTTACATTGGATGAAAATGAAAAGTTTCAAAAGGGTTACACAGCAGTTTATCGCATTGGTTTCAAAGAAAAAAGGTTTGGTGCAACACGGGTTCGTGTTGGTTTTTCCGTCGCTGATCGTATTATGCCTTATGTTGCCGATAGTATTGCTTATGCGTAAATACAGGGTGTTGGTAAAATTTCAGGAACAAAAAAATCGGCAAATGATAACCCAAGTAAAGCATTTTCTGCTACGGTATTTGATAAAACAAAAACGATGGTGGATTTCACTCTTGGTGGTGATATAGATTTCGCGATGACAAATTATATTCTGCTTCGTACGGAATACCGTTACTCAGACTTTGGTAAGAAGGAATTTAAAAAGGATTACCTTAAACTAGGCTACAGAAGCAATGACTTTCATGTAGATGTCGCTTACAAGTTCTAATTTCATCAAAAGTACAATTATGAATAAAAAGTATTAATAAAAAATTAAATTTTTAAGAGATCTTGACTTTGATCAAACCACTGGTTTTCTGGGTGTTTATTTGTATGGTTGTGACATTTTTACTACAGCTTTTCTATCTATAATCTTGTAAGGTCATTTTATAGTTAATTTAGGAGCAAAATTATGAATACAAAATCTTTAATAGCAGCTTCTGTTGCTGCTTTAATTTCATCTTCTGCAGCACAAGCTGCTGACGTGGTGATCCCTCATGAAGTTGCACCAGCAGTTATTGCAGCAGCCCCTTCGTTTTCTTGGACAGGTTTTTATCTTGGTGGTCAAGTTGGCAACTTTTCGAGTAAAACTAAAGTAACTATTCCAGGAGCAGACAAAGAACTTTTCAAAAAAGATAACACACCTAGTCCTTCTGGTTTCATGGGTGGCATTTATGCCGGATCTAACGTAGACCTCGGAAATGGTCTCGTTCTCGGTGTTGAAACCGATGCAGTTTGGGCAGACCGTGAAGAATCAAAAAAAGCCCGTGAATTGACCCTTACTGAAAAAGATGCAGCAAATTTTAATGATGCCCTTGAAAAAGCTAAGGTTGAATTAAAAGGTCAGCAACGGTTTGAAAACGGTGACAAGGTAACAGAAACGCACAGTTACAAAGAAAAATGGTCTGGTGCGACACGTGTCCGTATCGGTTTTGCTGCTGTTGACCGTATTATGCCTTATGTTGCTGGTGGTATTGCCTATGCGCAGGTGCAGGGCATTCAATCCGTTGCAGGAAAAGGAGAGAGAGCTAAAGTTGAGCAGAAAGCTGGCGGGGATGGAAAAGTGCCAGAGGCAGGGGCTAAGCAAGCCATAGATTTGACTGGTGGCACTTGGGCTGATGACACGAAGACAATGCTTGGTTTCACTATTGGTGGTGGAGTTGACTTTGCAATGACAGACAACGTTCTTTTACGTGCTGAATACCGTTACTCCGATTTTGGTAAAAAGAAATTCGCCAACGATACACGTGAATTCAACTACAAAACCAATGACTTCCGTGTAGGTGTCGCTTACAAATTCTAATTTCGTAAAAATGAAATTATCAGCACAAAAAATACTAAGGCCTCGTTTAACGGGGCCTTTATTTTATTATCTCTCTATTTTATTCCTCTTAATCTCTTCATTTTTAATGGGATCATACTCCTCATGCAAAACAGAACGCCCTAAACGGAATATACTTGTTGTTGTGTATTCACACATTTTTTTTAAATAAATATTTTTCAAAGTACATCAATCTCACTTATGTCTTTGGAAAAGATTTGAATATTTTAGGCTCTGATGTTCAAACAAAGGATAAACTTCTCTTGCAAGCTGAGAGGAATGTTTCGATTGATGCCACACGCAACAGTGCCAATAGCCATCGCGGGGATCAAACATCTCATGTCGCGGTGCACAATGGCTCTCATCTAAGTTCTGGAAAAGAGACCACTGTTCTCTCTGGAAAAGATATCCATATGGCTGCTTCCGATATAGATGCCAAGGGCAATGTTGCTCTTGGCGCGAAAGGGGAGGTAACAATAGGGGTAAGAAACGATGAAATGGAGTATCATCTTCGCACCAAAAACACGAAAGTGGATATGCAAGCCTCTCATGCCGTTGGCTCTTCGATAAAATCGGGAGGTGACACCACTGTTGTTGCAGGGCAGGATGGCAAACCGCATGATCTTAGCATTACAGGTAGTTCCATTGCGGCTGATGGCAAGGTGGGGCTGAAAGCCAGCAACGATATTCTCATCAATAATGCAGAGGATAGCTTACAGTATGAGATGTCGTACCATAAAGACGGTGGAGCATTTAGTAGCAGCAAATCTGAGCATAACAAGATGGATGTGCGCCAAGTTGTGGGGTCGAGCATAACAGGGGGTGAAGGCATTGCCATTGACTCAGGAAATAACACGGAAGTTGTCGCCTCGACGCTCATAGCCGGTAAGGCAGAGGAAACGTCAGGAGAGAAAGCACTGGGAGATCAGAAAAAAGCGGATATTACCATTCACTCTGGGGGAAAGATTACTATCAAAGGCGCCCAAGAACACTTGGATCAGCAAGCACAA